>NZ_JAOWHQ010000051.1:171891-197665 GCF_030332565.1 Citrobacter sp. Cpo109 | reverse complement strand
TGAACTGACCCCATAATGTTGGACAGTTTATTTTAAGCGGTTATCTGGGCCTGGGTTCGGTACTCTACCGGACTCAGGCCTTTCAGTTTCTGTTTTATTCTTTCATGGTTGTAATAGTGGATGTAGTCATCGATAGCCATGCGCAACTCGCTGATATTCTTGTGTTCCGTGAGGTAAAAACACTCAGATTTCAGTGTGCCGAAGAAGCTCTCCATCACTGCATTGTCATGACAGTTTCCCTTTCTTGACATGCTCTGTTTTAGACCCGCCTCCTTTAGCCGGTTCTGATAATGCGCCATCTGATATTGCCAGCCCTGATCTGAGTGGAGCAGCGGGTATTCGTTTTTGCCCAGTACAGATATAGCCTTCGACAGCATGTTATCCACCATCGACAGAAGAGGACGGGACTCCATCTGATACGCTACTATTTCTCCGTTATACAGATCCAGAACCGGGGACAGATACAGCTTTTCTCCGCTTATTTTAAATTCCGTGACATCTGTTACCCACTTCTGGTTGGGTTTATCCACACTGAACTGCCGGTTCAGTACATTACCCGCAACTTTCCCATGCCGGCCTTTGTAAGAGTTATATTTCTTCCTTCTGATACAACAGGTTAAATCTAACACCTTCATTAACCTCTGAACCGTTTTATGGTTCAGTAAGCTTCCTTCCCGGCGGCCAGCCAGCGTGATTCGCCTGTATCCATACCGTCCTTTATGTTTATGGAACAGCGTTAAAATATGCTGCTTATCATCGGCATATTTGTCTGGTTTTTTACCGTTGGCCAGTTGCCAGTAGAACGTGCTTCTTGCCAGCCCTGCAGCTTTTAATAAGCGTGCAAGAGGGAACTTCAGCCTTAACTCATTCACGACCTGCGCTTTATCCCGCGTCCTGACGTGCTTCTTTCCCTGAGTAAGGCCTGCAGCTTTTTTAGATATGCCACTTCAGCACGCAGTTGTTCAAGTTCCTCACGTTCATCCGGAGCAAGAGGGGTCTGCAAAGGAGGGACGGGGTGATTCTCAGGGCGTTCTGGCATCGTTTTTTTCCTGCGTCGACTGTCTGTAAGGGCTTCTAATCCCCCTTCATCATACAGTCGTTCCCACTGACTAACAGTGGAAAAGGCAGGGATAGTGAATTTTGCACAGACTTCGCGAACAGACAGCTGGTGTTCACGCATATGCAGGATAACGGACTCTTTAAAAGCAGGAGAATAGGTGAAATGCCGGGTTGTAAGCCCGGCTTCGCCATGGAGCTTCCAGGTAGCAGACCATTTACGAACGGCACTGTGATCGATACCAAAACGTTTTGCAGTCGCCTCCTGTCCTTCCAGCCCGGAAAGATAGTGCTGCACAACCTCAAGCTTGAAGCTGAGAGAATACTTGCTCATAAAAAACTGCACCTTACTTCGTTGGGTGTCCAACTTTTTGGGTGCAGTTCAATTCTTCTCCCCGGTTTTTTTATGCCTGCTATTCAGCAAACCGAAGAGATACAGGATAAGAACAGGTAGGAAACAGAAACAAAAAAACCCCGCTTTTCAGCGAGGGTTTAAATTTTGGTGGAGCTAAGCGGGATCGAACCGCTGACCTCTTGCATGCCATGCAAGCGCTCTCCCAGCTGAGCTATAGCCCCACGATGCTATTACGTACGTACCAAATTTATTGGGATTAAATTTGGTGGAGCTAAGCGGGATCGAACCGCTGACCTCTTGCATGCCATGCAAGCGCTCTCCCAGCTGAGCTATAGCCCCATTACGTAAAGCTTGTCGAGTTGACGGGCGGCATCATATGAATTCCCTTCGCGTGTGTCAACGGCAAAATTAACTCATAGAATTCAATCGCTGAAAAAGCAGTCAAATGAAGAACATTGCGTAACAACTCGCATTCAGTAGTTAAACGCGTCACGGTTTCTACTAAAATGGTGCTATAAAATGAGCCACTAATTAACCCCACGACTATTCAGGGAATCGTTATGTTCAAGGAACGGATGACGCCAGAAGAACTTGCTAATCTGACCGGATACAGCCGACAGACCATCAATAAATGGGTGCGCAAGGAGGGTTGGGCTACATCACCAAAACCAGGCGTACAGGGCGGTAAAGCGCGTCTGGTTCACGTCACCGAACAAGTTCGTGAATACATTCGCAGTGCTGAGCGTTCAGCCGAAGGTTTATCAGATAATTTATCGTTATCCGGCGATACCTCTATCGAAGCTCTACTGATTAGGCTCGCCAAAGAGATGACTCCGTCAGAACAAAAAATGTTTACGTCACTGATCCTGCGTGAAGGCATTACGGGTTTGTTACAACGCTTAGGGATCCGCGACAACAAATAATATGAAAAAATTACGCAGCAAAATGACGACCGAAGAACTGGCGGAATGTCTCGGGGTTGCCAAACAAACCGTCAATCGTTGGATCAGAGAACAAAACTGGACCACCGAAAAGTTTCCCGGCGTTAAAGGGGGTCGTGCAAGGCTGATCCATATCGACTCCAGCGTCCGTACGTTTCTGCTCAATATTCCGGCTTTTCGCAAAGTCCCTGAAATTTATCAGGCTGAGGAACCGCTGGCAGAATATACCCACGTGGTGCGTAGCCACGCCTGTCGCCAGATAATCAGCGCACTGGACAACATGTCCCCAACGGAACAAGAAAAGCTGGCTATGTATATTTCGCGCGAAGGTATTCGCACTTTCCTTACCCGTCTGGGTATTGATGAGTCTGAATAACAGGCAAAAAAAACGGCAGGATGCGCTCCTGCCGTTGTTTCATCGCTCAACCGATCTTACTGCTGGCTTTCACGCTCAGCAATAAACGCCAGCGCTTTATTAATACGCTCAATGCTGCGTGATTTACCAATCGCATGCACCGTGACGTCTAACGCCGGAGACTGACCCGCGCCGGTTACGGCTACGCGCAGCGGCATCCCAACTTTACCCATACCCACTTCCAGCTCATCAGCGGTTGCCTGAATCGCGTGGTGCACGTTTTCTGCCGTCCACTCGCTGATAGCAGCCAGCTTATCGCGAACCACTTCCAGCGGCTGACGCGCTACCGGACGCAGGTGTTTCTTAGCTGCATCCGCGTCGAACTCAGCAAAGTCTTCGTAGAAGTAGCGGCAGCTCTGCGCCATCTCTTTCAGCGTTTTGCAGCGCTCACCCAGCAGTTTAACCAGCTCAGACAGCTGCGGACCGACGCGAGTATCGATATTTTCCTGCTCAATGTGCCATTGCAGATGCGTTGCCACATATTCTGGTGCCAGCGAATTAATGTAGTGATGGTTCAGCCACTGCAGTTTTTCGGTGTTGAACGCACTGGCAGACTTGCTCACCGCACTAAGGGAGAACAGTTTGATCATCTCTTCACGGGTGAAGATTTCCTGATCGCCGCTGGACCAGCCCAGACGCACCAGATAGTTCAGCAGCGCTTCCGGCAGGTAACCGTCGTCGCGATACTGCATAACGCTGACCGCACCGTGACGTTTAGAGAGTTTTTTACCGTCGTCGCCGTTGATCATCGACACGTGTGCATAAACCGGCACCGGCGCATTCAGCGCTTTCAGGATGTTGATCTGACGCGGAGTGTTGTTGATATGGTCTTCACCACGAATAACGTGAGTGATTTCCATATCCCAGTCGTCGACAACAACACAGAAGTTGTAGGTCGGGGAACCGTCAGTACGGCGGATGATCAGATCGTCCAGCTCCTGGTTGCTGAATTCGATCGGCCCACGGATCTGGTCGTCAAAAATAACGGATCCATCCTGCGGGTTGGCAAAACGCACCACGCATGGTTCATCAGCAGCATGATGCTCATGGCCGTGGCGGCAGCGACCGTCGTAACGTGGCTTCTCACCGTTTGCCATCTGCTCTTCGCGCAGTGCGTCCAGACGCTCTTTGGAGCAATAGCATTTATACGCGGTACCGGCTTCCAGCATCTCATCAATCACGGCGTTGTAGCGATCAAAACGTTTGGTCTGGAAGTACGGGCCTTCATCCCATTCCAGATTCAGCCAATTCATGCCATCCATAATGGCTTCAATAGCTTCCGGAGTGGAGCGTTCGAGATCGGTGTCTTCAATACGCAGCACAAACTCACCGTCATGGTTACGTGCAAAAAGCCAGGAATATAGAGCAGTACGCGCACCACCGACATGCAGGTAACCTGTCGGGCTTGGCGCGAAGCGAGTTTTGATTTTCATGAAATGGCCTTACGTTTATAAAGATGCCGACAACCGGCAAATCCTGGGAAGATTATCAGGCTCGTATTCTATCACTGTGGTCTGATTCCTCAATGTTGTTCAGGTTGGAACATCACGCTTTGCCATTTTCGTATACAAATCATGCTGCATGGATTGATTTGCGATCGTTTTGTTTAAATTTACGACGAACGAACAAATTCTTTAGAAAATGCGTTGACTCATTTTCAACTCTCCCTATAATGCGACTCCACACAGCGGGGGTGATTAGCTCAGCTGGGAGAGCACCTCCCTTACAAGGAGGGGGTCGGCGGTTCGAACCCGTCATCACCCACCAACTACTTTATGTAGTCTCCGCCGTGTAGAGTAAGAAATTGAGAAGTGGGTGATTAGCTCAGCTGGGAGAGCACCTCCCTTACAAGGAGGGGGTCGGCGGTTCGATCCCGTCATCACCCACCACTTTCTCGCCAGCTGGATTTCTTACAATAAAATTGAAGTACCGAAGTGGGTGATTAGCTCAGCTGGGAGAGCACCTCCCTTACAAGGAGGGGGTCGGCGGTTCGATCCCGTCATCACCCACCACTTCGGGTCGTTAGCTCAGTTGGTAGAGCAGTTGACTTTTAATCAATTGGTCGCAGGTTCGAATCCTGCACGACCCACCAATGTAAAAAGGCGCCCTAAAGGCGCCTTTTTGCTATCTGCGATTTATAAGATCCCAACCTGCTTGCCTGATGCGCTGCGCTTATCAGGCCTACAGACGCCCCTGACACACGCAGGCCGGATAAGACGTTAGTCGCCATCCGGCACAGACATCACATCGTCAATGCCGCTACCAGTTTCTCCAGCGCGGGTGTCGCCTGCTGTTGGTCATACACAATATACAAATCCGCCGGAATACGTTCCTCTAACGGTCGAAATACCACGCCAGGCCAATTCATCTGCGCATAGCTGTCAGCAATTAACGTAATACCAATCCCCATGCTGATCATCGCCAGCACCGTTTGCGGCTCCCTCACCTCACGAATAATCATCGGGGAAAATCCAGCACTCAGGCAAACTCGCTGCAAAAATGCCCAGTCAGTATGAATGGAAGGCATTGTGACAAAATATTCATTTCTCAACGCCTCCAGCGGTATGGACTCACAGGCAGTAAGAGGATGTTCTTCCGGCATGGCAACCAGAAAAGAGGACTCATGCAAACGCAAACTGGTAAAACCGGGAGAAAGCTCCATAGCCATCCGCCAAATTCCCGCATCCAGTTCACGCCGTTCCAGCATCGTCATCTGCATCGCGGGCATGTTCTCGCGAAACAGCACCTCAACATTGGGATTATCCTTCATAAAACGCCGCATCACCGGACGCATTTTTCCCCACATCGCTGTACCGATAACGCCAAGCTCAATTCGCCCTGCCTCACCACGACCAATTTGCTCCACTCTCGCCAGCGCCTGATTGGCACTGGATAACAGTCGGCGCGACTCTTCCATCAATATCTTTCCCGCGTGAGTTAACGCCACGCTGCGGGAATGACGGATAAATAGCAAAGTGCCGAGCTGTTGCTCCAGCTCTTTAATATGGGTACTGAGCGGCGGTTGCGACATATTCAGGCGAGCAGCAGCACGTCCAAAATGCAGTTCTTCTGCGACAGCAAGAAAATAACGCAGTAACTTCAGATCGATGCGGTGCGTGCGTTCCATGGATAATGCGCTCCTGAAATAAGGATAATGCGCAAAGTTACCACATTGCCTCGCAGAAAATGAAACGGCGGGTATCAGATCCCGCCGCCAATGGAGTGTTAATGTGCCGGTGATTTCTGTGCCAGTCGTTCAGGCTCATGCTTGTACTTGAAGAACAATGCAAAGATAACCGCCAGAGCCAGCACATACGCGGCAAACACCAGCCAGATAGTTTGCCAATCCTTGACACCATCGACAGAAAAATAGTCTACCGCCATACCACTCAGGATTGATCCCACCCACGCGCCAACGCCGTTTACCATCGTCATAAACAGCCCTTGCGCGCTGGCGCGAATGTTAGAGCTAACCTCCTGCTCGACAAATACCGATCCCGAGATATTGAAGAAATCAAACGCACAGCCGTAGACGATCATCGACATCAGCAGCAGCACAAAACCAAACGGCGACGGATCGCCAAAGGCAAAGAAGCCAAAGCGCAGCGTCCATGCCAGCATGCTCATCAGCATCACCGTTTTTATGCCAAAGCGTTTAAGGAAGTACGGAATAGTGAGAATAAAGCCCACCTCCGCCATCTGTGAAACGGAAAGCAATATGGAGGGATACTTCACCACAAAGCTGTCGGCAAATTCCGGGTTACGGGCAAAATCATGCAGGAACGGATTGCCAAAGACGTTGGTGATTTGCAACACCGCCCCCAGCATCATCGCAAACAAAAAGAAGATTGCCATCTGCGGTTTTTTAAATAGGACAAAGGCGTCCAGACCGAGCTTGCTGGTAAGCGTGGTGTTTGCTTTCTTCTCAGCAACCGGGATTTTCGGCAACGTAAGCGCATAGAGAGCCAGCAGCAACGATGCCCCTGAAGCGATATACAACTGCGCGCTGCTCAGTTCCAGTCCCATCAAACTGACTGTCCACATCGCCACAATAAACCCTATGGTGCCAAACACACGAATTGGCGGGAACGCGGTGACCGGATCCTGACCCGATTGTGCCAGACACGAGTATGAGACGCTATTCGATAACGCAATCGTCGGCATATACGCCATTGCGTTAACCAGCATCACCCAAAACATGGTCTGCGGATCGGTAACGGTTGTGGCATATAGCAACACGCCCGCACATACAAGATGACAAAGCATATAGGCGCGCTCGGCGCGTAGCCATTTATCGGCAATGATGCCCATAATGCCCGGCATGATAATCGCCGCCAGCCCTTTCGAACTGTAAATCATACCGACGTTCGCACCGGTAAAATCCAGGGTATTAATCATGTAGGAACCCAGGGTTACCAACCAGCTTCCCCAGATGAAATATTGCAAAAACGACATGAGCTTTAAGCGAGATGCGATACCCATTTTTCCGTTCCTTGCCATAAAGTAAGACCCCGCAAGCGGGGTCATTTTTTAGTTATTCAGGCCAGTTTGCGCAAGAATCCGCAGATCAAATTGATGAAATTCTGCCGGGAGAGTTCCGCCGCTGCCAGCGTCTGCGCGTGAGATAATTTAACATCACCCAGACCTTCCGCCAGGTTGGTGATGGCCGCCACCGCAACCACTTTCAAACCGCAGTGGCGCGCAGAGATAACTTCAGGCACCACCGACATCCCCACCACGTCACCACCGATAATTTGCATCATGCGGATTTCTGCCGCGGTTTCAAAGTTCGGCCCCGGATAAGAGACAAAAACCCCTTCACTCAGCGAGAATCCTTCCTCAGCGGCAACAGTTTGCAGGACCGCACGGTAGTCAGCATCATAGGCATTCGCCAATGAAAAGAATCGCTCACCAAAACGCTCATCGTTTGGCCCTACCATCGGCGTACCCGGCATCGTATTGATGTGATCGCTAAGCGCCACGAGGCTACCCGGTCCGACTTCAGGACGCAAAGAGCCTGCGGCATTGGTGCAAAACAGCAGCTCACATCCCAGCAGCTTCAGCGTACGAATGGCATCCGTCATCACCGTCATACCGCGACCTTCATAGAAATGTCCACGTCCTTTCATACAGGCCACCGGAATTCCCGCCAGATTTCCCAATACCAGTTCACCAGCATGACCGTGTACGGTACTCACCGGGAACCCTGGTAGTTTCTCGTAAGAGATGGCAACCGCATCCTCAATTTGATCCGCCAGCGCCCCCAGGCCGGAGCCGAGGATAAAGGCTACGCGCGGCGTAAAATCCGGTTTGTAACCACGAATGATATCAGCGCTATACCAGGGATTTTGCGAGAAAAGAGAGTGGCTCATGAGATGTCCTTAATACTGAGTAATCGAAATAACGTAGCGTACCGCATTGTTATAGCGAGACTACGCAATCGATTACCAATACCGTTTATCCCGATTACCGATAGTAAATCGGTATAGATGGTATGTGCTAAATCAGCCTGAACTCACATTTTTTTTCTGCCAGAAATGGCAAGGAGTACCAACATATCTGGAATTCGTCAGACGAGTGGGCTGACAAAGCCCGCCCTGAGAATGACTGACAAACATTTGTTGATTATTAATAAGCGAAAGCAGGTATAACAACGCACTTTCGCTAATCAATAATCAAAACGGGGGAAACTGCTGTTTACTTTTTATAGAGTTCGCTGGTCACTACAGCCTGAGAACCATTGCCTATAGAAGAGAAGTTCTTAATGACAAAGAAATCAGCACCTTCTTTATCTGCCATTTTCGAAATTTTGTGCATACATTGATTCACCGTATTTTCCGTTACGGTGATTGACTTGACATGCTTTAAACTATTGGCTTCTTGTTGCGAGATTTCTGTAGCAGCAAAGGCAGACAGACTGAGAAAACACAAAGAAGCGGCCAATGATGTGACTAATGTCTTTTTCATAACTATCCTCATAACTTACATATTAATATTTGAGCGTCAAGATATACTTTCCACATAATATTGCAAACAAAAACCCTTCAATTTATAAAATAGACGAATCGACAAACATTGAAGAGTAATGAACATCATATGTATTGTTCAATAGGTTTATTATAGCGGGTTAAATACTTTCATAATAAACGCAGAAAAATAACACTAAATATCCGCGAGGAATTTAGTGCCATTTGCAATTAATTACCGGCCACTTCGTTAAGAAGAGTTGCCAAAATGCTAACTGGAGCAACAATATTATGTGCAACACCATAATCAAACTCCAGAACAGTACTTGCATCCTGATAATCTATATGGGTATCACCATTGTCATCCTGCCAAATAACCACCCGTAGGGGTAACTCTATTGCCGCATGAGGATTTGCTTGCATGGCAGGAGTACCACCCTTTGGGTTACCAAACAGAAATAACATAGTCGGTCGCAGAGCAAGACCTACATCCGTTGCCGCTTGCTGTTGATCAACCTGCACAAAAATACGAATATTTTTAGCATTCAATACGCTGACGAGTCTGTTTACAGTATCATCAAAATTGAACTTACTAGGCAGCGTTTTTGTCCGCTCCGGCTTTCTCATCTGTCGTTCCTTTATTTATAGAATATTCATGAAAATACCCGCCAGCGAATGACGGGTATTGATAAATGCTAGCACAGTTATTTAGGCGTCACTTCGACAGAGCCCCAGCTGATACCATTTGGGTTGTTGTCTACCGGAAGCGTGTTCACTACCTTACGCTCATTAATGTCAATCATCGAGACAGAGTTTGCAAATGAGTTAGTTACGTAAGCATATTTGCCATTTTTATCGACAACCACGCCATGGGCCCCATCGCCAGTGGTGATGGTTTTCGCTACCGCAAGGCTTGCGATATCAATCATGTTTATTGTGTTACCCGGCTTGCTCTTCGAGCCCTGATTGGTTACCAGCATGCTTTTACCATCCGGAGTGCCAAACAGCTGGATTGGTACGGTACCGACATTAATTTTCTTCACAACTTTACGCGTTGCTGTATCAATCACCGCTACAGCATCTTCACCAGACAGGGAAACAAACACCAGTTTTCCGTCCGGTGAGAAACCTACCTGGGCTGGCATTTTACCTAATGGGATCTGCGCGACTTCTTTATTACTGGCTGTATCAACAACGGATACCGAGCCCCCTTTCATATTCGCGATATAAACTTCTTTACCGTCAGGACTCACTCTGAGGCCATGAGGGAATTTACCTACATTAATTGTCGTTAAATTTTTCAAATGTTCTGCATCAATCACGCTGATGGTGTTATCTGCACTATTTGAGATATACGCCATTTTCCCATCAGGGGTGACGACAACATGCGCAGGGTGTGCGCCAACCGGAAGTTTTGCAATAACCGTATCATTTTCGGCATTAATAACCCAAACTTCTCCATGTTCCTTTTTGCCAGCATGAGAATCTTTGCCCATGTCCATTTTCTCAGAATGAGCATCTTTACTCATATCCATATGTTCAGAGCCTGATGAATATGTCCCGTTAGCACCAAGGTTGGTTACCCAAACTGTTTTATTGTCTGGTGACACCTGAACGTTATGCGGCATTTTACCAACATGTACTTTATCTACAGTCTTTAAAGACGCAGCATCAAGTACATTAACTGAATCTGCACCTTCATTTGCTACATACACTCTGTCTGCTGCAAACGTATAACCAGACCATGCCAGCATACTAATTTGCATTGCAATTAAAATTTTATTTTTGCTTATCATCGCCGCCAATACCCCATTAGTTAAATATATTTACCGGATTAGTTTCAGCAACCAGCTATTGTAGGATTATTTAACATGTCACTAATATTACTCCATCGGGATCGTGTTAATTCTACCTATAACGAGCTACTGTATAAATTGCTTAGTCATTTCATTAATCAATCGCTATACATCATTGTATTAGATACTGCTATCCGTACTTGCGTATAAAGAGTATCAACCTTCCAGCAAGTGGAAGGTCAAGAAAAAAAAGTAATAATTTAAAATAGCCTTAAAAATCCGCAAGCTGAGCAATTGTCTAAGAATATCGCAGGAGAATTTATAAATATAAAGAGGTAGTCCGGTGCCGGGTAAAATATCAAAGTTAACGATCAGTTCATCGATACTGAAAGCCAAACCTAACGACATGACAAACACCAGCCATATCGTTAAAGCTGGTACAAAGGATCCCGTGCCCGACCGGCGGTCAATTCACTGGCCTGCATCCGCACCACGTCCCACAGCGCCTGGGCCGCAGTCGATAAAGAACGATTTTTACGTCGTGCCAGCATCAATTGTCGTTCCACAACCGGCGTCAGGCGTTTAACCTGCAAATGGCTGCCTTGTGGCAGAGGAAGCGCCAGCGCAGGCAGCACGCTGATACCAATCCCCGCCTCAACCATCGGGAACAGTGTGGCAGGGTGACCTATCTCCTGAACGATATTGGCCTCAATGGAAAAGTGGGCCAGTGCCGCATCGATCAACGGTCGACTGCCGGAAGCGTAATCCTGTAATACCAAGCGCTCATGATATAAATCCTGCCAATTTACCCATTCGCGTTGGGCTAGCGGATGATCCTCTCGACACAACAGCAGGAACGGTTCGGATAACACCGCTTCACACTGTAGATCGGTCACAGCACCTGGATCTATCACAATGCCAAAATCCACCTCGCCCTGACGAATACTCTCCAGCACCCACTGTTGCGGACGATCGTGCAGCACAAAATCGATTGCTGGATAAAGCTGATTACTCTGGGCAATACACTGTGGAATAAGGTGAGCTGATATTGTCTGGCTGGCGGCAACGCGCACCGTTCCGGTTAACTGCGTTCCCACCTGGCCTGCTTCACGCAGCGTGCTGTGCAGTTCATCCAGAATACGTTCCAGCCGAGCCGCCAACTGGTGCCCTGCTTCCGTCAGCACCACTTCCCGCGTTGTTCTATCTAACAACCGCACACCCGTCTGCCCTTCCAGCTCTTTAACGCTGTGGCTGACCGCAGACTGGCTTAAGCCAATGATATCCCCCGCCCGGCTAAAGCTTTTGGCCTGAGCGACGGTAACAAAGATACGGAGCTGACGCAGAGAGTAATTCATTTATTCGATTCATATATGGATGCAATAAATCAATTTAATTTCTCAAACAGAAAAACGCAAAATGTTCCTACCGAATTTCAGGAGCTTTTATGAAACTTTTTCGTATCCTTGATCCGTTCACGATAACGTTGATTACGGTCGTATTACTGGCGTCCTTTTTCCCGGCCAAGGGTGGCTTTGTGCCTTTCTTTGAAGGCTTAACCACCGCTGCCATTGCCCTGTTGTTTTTTATGCACGGGGCGAAGCTTTCGCGTGAAGCCATTATTGCTGGCGGTAGTCACTGGCGTTTGCATCTATGGGTGATGTGCAGCACGTTTGTTGTTTTCCCGGTACTGGGTGTTCTGTTCGCCTGGTGGGCGCCGGTTAATGTTGACCCGATGCTGTACACCGGTTTCCTGTACCTGTGTATTTTGCCGGCCACGGTGCAGTCGGCAATCGCTTTTACGTCGCTGGCAGGGGGTAACGTTGCCGCTGCCGTGTGTTCCGCTTCGGCCTCCAGCCTGCTGGGTATTTTTCTCTCGCCGTTGCTGGTTGGCCTGGTAATGAATATGCACGGTGCAGAAGGCAGTCTGGAGCAGGTGGGGAAAATCATGCTGCAACTGCTGCTGCCGTTCGTACTGGGACATCTTTCACGTCCGTGGATTGGTAATTGGGTGTCCCGACATAAAAAATGGATCGCCAAAACGGACCAATCCTCCATCTTGCTGGTGGTGTACTCCGCCTTCAGTGAAGCCGTGGTTAACGGGATCTGGCACAAAGTGGGGATTGGCTCGCTGCTGTTTATCGTGGTGGTCAGCATCGTATTGCTGGCAATCGTGATTGGCATCAACGTCTTTGTTGCGCGTAAATGCGGCTTCAACAAAGCCGATGAGATCACCATTGTCTTTTGCGGATCGAAAAAGAGCCTGGCAAATGGGATCCCAATGGCAAATATTCTGTTCCCGACGTCAGTGATAGGAATGATGGTGCTGCCGTTGATGATCTTCCATCAAATTCAGCTGATGGTGTGTGCCGTGCTGGCACGTCGCTACAAGCAACAAACGGACGCATTGCAGGCGCAGCAGAAAAGCCGCGCCGCAAAGGCTTAGAGCGGGCGTTTCAGGGGCTGCACCAGTTGCGTCAGCCCTTCAGTTTTAATCAGCAGCGTGATTTGCATCAGCTCGCCGAGCTTGCCCGGCGGGAATTCATCCTTACGGGCAAACCACAGCAGATACTCTTCCGGTACATCAATCAGCCGATGCCCTTTATATTTGCCAAAGGGCATCACGGTATTGGCGATTTCAACCAGCTGCTCTTTTTCCATCTCAGGCACCCAGTAAGCGGATCATTTCAGCTTCATCGATCACGGCAATACCCAGTTCCTGCGCTTTTGCCAGTTTCGACCCCGCCGCTTCACCGGCAATCACCAGGTCGGTTTTCTTCGATACGCTACCGGCCACTTTTGCACCCAACTCAGTCAGTCGCGCTTTGGCGTCATCGCGTGACATCAGGCTCAGACTCCCGGTCAGCACCACCGTTTTACCCGCGAAGGGGCTGTCGATTTCTTCAGCGTTGATGACCACCGGCGCTGGCCAATGGATACCCTGCGCCAGCAGTTGGACGATCACCTCGCGGTTACTCTCTTCGGCAAAGAAATTAAACACGTGGGTCGCTACCACAATGCCGACATCCGGCACTTTTTGTAGCTCTTCAATAGAGGCCGCTTCCAGCGCCTCAAGGGTGCCAAAATGTGCCGCCAGACCAGCCGCCGTAGCTTCGCCGACTTCGCGAATACCCAGCGCGTAGAGGAAACGGGCAAACGTTGTTTCTTTCGCTTTTTCCAGCGCATTCACCACGTTTTGTGCCGATTTCGGCCCCATACGATCAAGACCGGTCAGCTTGCCTGCGGTCAGTGTGAAGAGATCCGCTGGCGTGTGGACATACTCTTTCTCGACCAGTTGATCGATAATTTTGTCGCCCATGCCGTCAACGTCCAGCGCGCGGCGGGAAACGAAGTGTTTCAGCGATTCCTTACGCTGCGCTCCGCAGATTAAACCACCGGTACAGCGAGTGACCGCTTCGCCTTCCACACGCTCAACGTCAGAGTTGCATACCGGACAGTGGGTGGGAAACTCAATTTCACGCGTATCGTCCGGGCGTTCGGAAAGCACGACGTTCACTACCTGCGGGATGACATCGCCCGCACGGCGAATGACGACTTTATCGCCAATACGCAAACCAAGACGCTCAATTTCATCCGCATTGTGCAAGGTGGCGTTACTGACCAACACCCCGGCAACCTGAACTGGCTCAAGGCGAGCGACAGGCGTAATCGCCCCGGTGCGTCCAACCTGAAACTCAACATCACGTACGAAGGTCATCTGCTCTTGCGCCGGGAACTTAAAGGCCACCGCCCAGCGCGGCGCGCGGGCAACAAAACCCAGTTGCTCTTGCAATACCATGGAGTTGACTTTGATCACCACACCGTCGATATCGAATCCCAGCGTCGGTCGGTCTTCTTCAACCTTGTGATAGTAAGCAAGTACTTCCTCCGGAGAGTCGCAAAGCGTAACTCTGTCGCTCACCGGCAATCCCCACTCTTTAAATTGCAGCAGACGGCCCAAGTGGGTATCAGGCAGCACACCACCTTCCAGCACACCGACGCCATAGCAGAAGAAAGTAAGCGGTCGCTTCGCTGTGATACGCGGATCGAGCTGGCGCAATGACCCGGCCGCCGCGTTACGCGGGTTAGCAAACACTTTGTTGCCAGTACAGCGGGCCTCTTCGTTAATTTTTTCAAACCCGGCCTGCGGCAGGAACACTTCACCGCGCACTTCCAGACGCGTCGGAATGTTATCGCCACGCAGTTTTAACGGGATCGCACGAATGGTGCGCACGTTCGAGGTAATATCCTCACCCGTAGTACCATCACCACGCGTTGCGGCACTGACCAGCACACCGTTTTCATACAGGATACTGACCGCCAGCCCGTCCAGCTTCAGTTCGCAGCACCAGGTTAGTTTGTCCGTACTCTTCAGTCTGTCCTTCACGCGCTTGTTGAAGGCGAGAAAACTCTCTTCATCAAACACGTTATCCAGCGACAGCATTGGCACTTCATGGCGAATCTGGCTGAACGCTGCTAACGGAGCGGCGCCTACGCGCTGGGTTGGCGAGTCGGGGGTGATAAGTTCCGGATGCTGCGCTTCCAGCTCGCGCAGTTCACGCATCAGGCGATCGTATTCCGCATCGGGAATTTCCGGCGCATCCATCACATGGTAGAGATACTCATGATGGCGAAGCGTGGTTCGCAGTTCTGTCAGTTGTTGTTCGATTGATTCCATATCGCACCATCAATGATAAAAAACCCCCGACAGGCGGGGGTTTAGCAAGGATATGTCACGCCAGAGGAGAATCAGGCGTGAGATTCTTTAACTTCGCGGATGCGGTCCTGATACTCGCGCAGTTTCTGCGGCGTCATCATACGACGTTGATCGTCGAGCACCACACCACCCACTTCATCGGCAATGTGCTGTGCGGACTGCAGCATCAGCTTAAAGTTTTGCAGCTCGTCACCATAGGACGGAACCTGCATAAAAATAGTCACGCCAGGGGTGCTGAAATCACCCGTCATTTCGGGGTCAAACGTTCCTGGGTTAACCATATTGGCAAGGCTGAACAGCGAAGGACCGCTGCCATCCGGACTCAAATGACGATGGAAAATATTCATGTCGCCAAATTTAAAACCGGCTTGCTGAATGCTGTTGAGCAGCACTTCACCGTTGAGCTCACTACCGTGATGCGCCGCAACGTTCATAATAATGACCGCTTCTTTACGCTGCGGTTTTTCAGCAACAGGCGCTTCTTCAACTACCGGCTCAGGCTGAGGTTGATGTTCAACGGCAGGCTCTGCGGGCTGGAAAGCCTGCGGCGCAGGTTGCGGTGCTTGCTGCACGGGCTGCTGAACCTGCGGAGCAACGGGCTGATGCTGCATCGGCTGCTGCGCAGGTTGTTGCTGAACAGGCTGATGCTGCACCGGCTGCTGCGGTTGTACAGGCTGCGGCTGCTGCTGAGCATGCGGCGGCGGTACCGGCGCTTGTGCAGGCTGCGGCGCGGGTTGACGCGGCTGATCAGACGCATAAGGCGGCTGGTACTGGTGTTGCGGCGACTGAGGAGGAACACCATGTTCCTGCGCGTTACCGGGAGCATGATTCACACGATGAACGCGAACTTCGCCCACGCCTTCGTCTTCCTCGACGTTGTCGTCGAACGAATCCTCGTCTTCACGTTTAGACTTCATGCGTTTCAGTGGGCGATCGCGGAATATAGAAGACCGCTCTTTACGGCTAGTCCAAAAACCATGTACCAGTAAAGCGATTATGGCGATCGCGCCAACAATGATTAATATCAGACGCAAATCCTGCATCATTATATTCTCTGTTGTTCTAACACCTTGCCACCACGGCAAACATTTACTCACTAAGAGTATTTGTCGATTACGCCAAGTGCAAGTGCACTCTTGGCTTTCACGGCATAAAGATGAACAAAATTGTGCTTTTTGCTGTTTTTTCGAACATTTCTGAACAGCTTAACGCTCAACAACCCGGTAAGATACGCAAAGTTTACCAGAGCTTATATAACAAGGAGTATGTCCTGACCATGGTTTCATCATCTGCAGTCGTACCTCGCAGCGGCCTTTATTACTTTTCACAGGGATGGAAGCTCATCACCCTACCGGGCATTCGTCGCTTTGTCATCCTGCCTTTGCTGGTGAATATCCTGCTGATGGGCGGCGCATTCTGGTGGCTATTCACACAACTCGATAGCTGGATCCCCGCGCTGATGAGTCACGTCCCTGACTGGCTTCAGTGGCTCAGCTACTTGCTGTGGCCGATTGTCACTATCTCCGTACTACTGGTGTTCGGCTACCTATTTTCCACCATAGCCAACTGGATTGCAGCGCCGTTTAACGGTCTGCTGGCTGAACAACTGGAAGCGCGCTTAACGGGCGCAACACCGCCTGACACCGGCGTTCTCGGCATCATGAAAGATGTTCCCCGTATTATGAAACGTGAATGGCAAAAGCTGGCGTGGTATCTCCCGCGCGCCGTCGTGTTGCTGATCCTCTATTTCATTCCGGGTATTGGTCAGACCGTAGCCCCGGTGCTGTGGTTCCTGTTCAGCGCGTGGATGCTGGCCATTCAGTACTGCGATTATCCGTTTGATAACCATAAGGTGCCTTTTAAGGAGATGCGCGTCGCGCTGCGCACACGCAAGGTCACCAATATGCAATTTGGCGCATTGACCAGCCTGTTCACCATGATTCCGGTGCTCAATCTGTTCATCATGCCAGTTGCGGTTTGTGGTGCCACGGCGATGTGGGTAGACTGCTATCGTGCTAAGCACGCGTTATGGAAGTAATGCAAAAATGTGTAACAGCGGGCTGGCTTATGCCCGCTCTTATTCCATACTGCAACGCATTATTTCCTGGTGGCATATAGATATACGAATTCCTTACTTCCCCATACTTTCTCAACAGGTATGCTGAAGCGGTATCCCAATTTCATACAGTTAAGGACAGGCCATGAGTAAGATTTTTGAAGACAACTCGCTGACTATCGGTCATACGCCGCTGGTTCGACTGAACCGTATCGGTAACGGACGCATTCTGGCGAAGGTGGAATCACGCAACCCAAGCTTTAGCGTCAAATGCCGTATCGGTGCCAACATGATTTGGGATGCCGAAAAACGAGGTGTACTTAAACCGGGTGTAGAGCTGGTCGAACCAACCAGCGGCAACACAGGGATTGCGCTGGCCTACGTTGCCGCAGCTCGCGGTTACAAACTGACTCTGACCATGCCTGAAACCATGAGCATTGAGCGCCGCAAGCTCTTAAAAGCGCTGGGCGCGAACCTGGTGCTGACCGAAGGCGCAAAAGGTATGAAGGGCGCGATTCAGAAAGCGGAAGAAATTGTGGCCAGCGATCCGGAAAAATTCCTGCTGCTGCAGCAGTTCAGCAACCCGGCAAACCCGGAAATCCACGAAAAAACTACCGGCCCGGAAATCTGGGAAGATACCGATGGCCAGGTTGATGTCTTTATTTCTGGCGTTGGTACCGGCGGTACGTTGACTGGTGTGACCCGTTACATTAAAGGCACTAAAGGCAAAACCGATCTGATCACCGTCGCGGTTGAACCTACCGACTCCCCTGTTATCGCCCAGGCGCTGGCAGGTGAAGAACTCAAACCAGGCCCGCATAAAATTCAGGGCATCGGCGCTGGCTTCATTCCGGGTAACCTTGATCTGAAGCTTATCGATAAAGTCGTTGCCATCACTAATGATGAAGCTATTTCTACTGCGCGTCGTCTGATGGAAGAAGAAGGTATTCTGGCTGGGATCTCTTCCGGTGCTGCGGTTGCTGCCGCGCTTAAGCTCCAGGAAGATGAAACCTTTACCAATAAGAATATAGTGGTTATTCTACCGTCATCGGGTGAGCGTTATCTGAGCACAGCACTGTTTGCCGATCTCTTTACAGAGAAAGAACTGCAACAGTAGTGCCAGCATGTTAAAAACGCGTAAAAAAGCACCCTTTTGGGTGCTTTTTTGTGGCCTGCTTCAAAGTTTCAACTCTCCTGGCATTGATTCAACCCGCCGGAACTGGTATTTAACCAAGCTAATTATTTTGATGCGCGAAATTAATCGTTACAGGAAAAGCGCTAGCTGAATCGATTTTATGATTTGGTTCAACTCTTCCTTTCGCTGCATAATGTTTAATGACGAACGAAACGTCAGCGGCAAGAAGTTGCCAGCAACGGATTGCACCGAACTCCTTTTGTGTCGCGTCCAGTTTACGCCGATGCTAACAATACAGGCTAAAGTTGAGCCGCCAGGCTAGACTTTAGTTCCACAACACTAAACCTATAAGTTGGGGAAATATAATGTTCCAGCAAGAAGTTACCATTACCGCTCCGAACGGTCTGCATACTCGCCCTGCTGCTCAGTTTGTTAAAGAAGCAAAAGGCTTTACTTCTGAAATTACTGTGACTTCCAACGGCAAAAGCGCTAGCGCCAAAAGCCTGTTTAAACTGCAGACTCTGGGCCTGACTCAGGGTACCGTTGTCACCCTGTCCGCAGAAGGTGAAGACGAGCAGAAAGCAGTTGAGCATCTGGTTAAACTGATGGCTGAACTCGAGTAAGTTCAACGAGTTCTTTTAAATATCAGTCACAAGTAAGGTAGGGTTATGATTTCAGGCATTTTAGCATCCCCGGGTATCGCTTTCGGTAAAGCATTGCTGCTGAAAGAAGACGAGATCGTCATTGACCGGAAAAAAATTTCTGCCGACAAGGTTGATCAGGAAGTTGAACGTTTTCTGAGCGGTCGTGCCAAGGCATCTGCGCAACTGGAAGCGATCAAAACCAAAGCTGGTGAAACGTTCGGTGAAGAAAAAGAAGCCATCTTTGAAGGGCATATCATGCTGCTCGAAGATGAGGAGCTGGAGCAGGAAATCATAGCCCTGATTAAAGATAAGCACATGACGGCTGATGCAGCTGCGCATGAAGTTATCGAAGGTCAGGCCACAGCCCTGGAAGAGCTGGATGATGAATACCTGAAAGAACGTGCGGCTGACGTACGCGACATCGGTAAACGCCTGCTGCGTAACATTCTGGGTCTGGCAATTATTGACCTAAGCGCTATCCAGGACGAAGTTATCCTGGTTGCCGCAGACCTGACCCCGTCAGAAACCGCACAGCTGAACCTGAACAAGGTGCTGGGTTTCATCACTGACGCGGGCGGACGTACTTCCCATACCTCTATCATGGCGCGTTCTCTGGAACTGCCTGCCATCGTAGGTACGGGTAGCGTCACCTCTCAGGTGAAAAACGACGACTATCTGATTCTGGATGCCGTAAACAACCAGGTTTACGTCAATCCGACCAACGACGTTATTGAGCAACTGCGTGCCGTTCAGGAGCAGGTTGCTACCGAGAAAGCGGAACTCGCTAAGCTGAAAGATCTGCCGGCTATCACGCTGGACGGACATCAGGTTGAAGTTTGCGCCAACATCGGTACCGTTCGTGACGTTGAAGGCGCTGAGCGTAACGGCGCTGAAGGTGTGGGTCTGTACCGCACCGAATTCCTGTTCATGGACCGTGAATCGCTGCCAACTGAAGAAGAACAGTTTGCTGCGTATAAAGCCGTTGCTGAAGCCTGTGGCTCTCAGGCGGTCATCGTCCGTACCATGGACATCGGCGGCGATAAAGAACTGCCGTACATGAACTTCCCGAAAGAAGAGAACCCGTTCCTGGGCTGGCGTGCCGTGCGTATCGCCATGGATCGTAAAGAGATCCTGCGTGACCAGGTTCGCGCTATCCTGCGCGCCTCTGCTTTCGGCAAACTGCGCATCATGTTCCCAATGATCATCTCTGTTGAAGAAGTGCGTGCACTGCGCAAAGAGATCGAAATCTACAAACAGGAACTGCGCGACGAAGGTAAAGCATTTGACGAGAGCATTGAGATTGGCGTGATGGTGGAAACACCGGCTGCGGCAACAATTGCGCGTCATTTAGCCAAAGAAGTTGATTTCTTTAGTATCGGCACCAATGATTTAACGCAGTACACCCTGGCAGTTGACCGTGGTAATGATATGATTTCACACCTTTACCAACCAATGTCGCCATCTGTGCTGACGCTGATCAAGCAAGTTATTGATGCTTCTCATGCTGAAGGCAAATGGACTGGCATGTGTGGTGAGCTTGCAGGCGACGAACGTGCTACACTTCTGTTGCTGGGGATGGGTCTGGACGAATTCTCTATGAGCGCCATTTCTATCCCGCGCATTAAGAAGATTATCCGTAACACGAACTTCGAAGATGCGAAGGTGTTAGCAGAGCAGGCTCTTGCTCAACCGACAACGGACGAGTTAATGACGCTGGTTAACAAGTTCATTGAAGAAAAAACAATCTGCTAATCCACGAGATGCGGCCCAATTTACTGCTTAGGAGAAGATCATGGGTTTGTTCGATAAACTGAAATCTCTGGTTTCTGATGATAAGAAAGACACCGGAACTATTGAGATCGTTGCTCCGCTCTCTGGCGAGATCGTCAACATCGAAGACGTGCCGGATGTAGTTTTTGCTGAAAAAATCGTTGGTGATGGCATTGCTATCAAACCAACCGGTAACAAAATGGTTGCTCCTGTTGATGGCACCATCGGCAAAATCTTTGAAACCAACCACGCTTTCTCTATCGAATCCGACAGCGGCATTGAGCTGTTTGTTCACTTCGGTATTGATACCGTTGAACTGAAAGGCGAAGGCTTCAAACGCATCGCTGAAGAAGGTCAGCGCGTGAAAGTGGGCGACCCGGTTATTGAATTCGATCTGCCGCTGCTGGAAGAAAAAGCCAAGTCTACCTTGACTCCGGTTGTTATCTCCAACATGGACGAAATCAAAGAGCTGATCAAACTGTCCGGTAGCGTGACAGTGGGTGAGACTCCGGTTATCCGCATCAAGAAGTAATTCTTTTTGCAGAGAAAAATGGCGCCAGCAGGCGCCATTTTTTTATCTGATGGTTATCAAAACCCTGCCGGATGGCGCTACGCTTATCCGGCCTACAACAAACTCCGTAACGTAGGCCGGATAAGACGTTCTCGCCGCCATCCGGCGTTAAATTTGTGAGGTGACTGGTCGGTAACACGCCTCGCGCATCAGGATTTTCATCCCTTCCGGCCCGCTTTCCAGCATCCGTCGCTCCGAGTCTGCCACTAACAATTCACAGTCGTAGCCACCCGCAATACCAAACATGGCCCGCGCTACACAGATATCTTCCAGCGCTGCTGCCCCGTTGGTGTCAAAATGTCCAACCATACGCCCATTCTGGCGAACTACCAGACGGTAACTCTTCATCGCGCCTCCCCTGCCGGTGGCAGAATTAATTCATCACAACCGCACAGGTGCGTCCACGTCATCACGTCCAGCACCCGCTGCGCGGCGTCGTGAGTCGCGGTCATCAGCGCTTTCCCCAGTACAAGGCCGCTCACCAGCTCTGCACAAAACAGATCGCCAGTCCCCTTCAGATCCGTTTTCACTCGCGGATGGGCTAACACCTCAACCGTTTCAGCCGTCACCACCGCAACGTTAATAATCTCTTCGGTATCCCCCGGTGCGCTGGTAATTACCACCCATTTCAGGGTGTCAGTGAGCAGTGATTGTGCCGCCGTAATGGCTTCATCAAGCGTACGACACGGCTTTCCGCTCAGCATTTGCAGCTCGAACACGTTCGGGGTCAGCCCCTGAGCCAGCGGCAGCAGGTGCTGACGATAAGCTTCCGGGATTTCGGCTTTCACATACATGCCGCTATCCGTATCGCCAATCACAGGGTCGACCAAAATGCACAGGTCCGGATGCGTGGCCCGAACGGTTTCCAGCCACTGTGCCAGCAAGGCGATTTGCTCCGCGCTGCCCATGTACCCTGTAGTCACCGCCTTTAGCTCGCGCAAGGCATCACGCTCGCTTAAGGCGCGGAGATAGCCGCTAAACCAGTCGGGCGGAATAACGCCGCCGTAAAAGGTTTCATAATGCGGGGTATTACTGAACAGCACCGTGGGTACTGCCGTCACGCGTAACCCCTGCGCTTTAATGGCCGGGACGGCGATGCTGTTGCCTACGCTGCCATACACCACCTGTGACTGGACGGCGACGATATCGGTCTGTAACGCCCGATTCGTGTCGTCAAAGAGCACTGACTGGATATCACTCTCCTGCTCCATAAATTTCTCCTCTCTCTGGACAGCGGGCCTACGCCTCACTATTATCGTCATATGCTAAAATTCATTTTGTCATAGGTCAATAATGATCGACGGAAAAACCGCTAACGAAATTTTTGACAGTATCCGTCAACATGTCACTACAGGCACGCTGGCAGCAGGCGAAACGTTGCCGCCAGTGCGGGAACTGGCAACGGAATTAAACGTGAACCGCAATACTGTCGCGGCGGCTTACAAACGCCTGGTCACCTCCGGGTTGGCGCAGAGCCTGGGACGCAACGGCACGGTGATTAAGGGGATTACTGCCCCCGTTGCGTTGGAAGGTGGTAATCCGAATACCCCGCTTATCGATCTTTCCGGCGGTAACCCAGCGCCCTCGCGTCTTCCTGACCTGAGTAGTTATTTCGCAAAGATAAATAAGAGTCCGCGGTTGTATGGCGATGCCGCTGTATCACCTGGACTTAAGGCGTGGGCATCACAATGGATGCAAAATGCAATGCCCGGCAAAGGGGAAATTGATATCACCAGCGGCGCCATTGATGCTATCGAACGGCTACTGTGCGCCCATTTACTGCCTGGTGATAGCGTTGTCGTAGAAGATCCGTGCTTTTTGAGCAGCATCAACATGCTGCGTTATGCTGGTTTCTCCGCCAGTCCGGCCAATGTTGACCACGAAGGTATGCTGCCGGACCAACTGGAACTCGCGCTACAGAAAGGTGCGCGGGCGGTGATTCTGACACCGCGCGCGCATAACCCCACAGGATGCAGCCTGAACGCATCCCGCGCGGCGCAATTGCAGGAAATCCTGGCCCGCTATCCGCAGACGCTGGTGATCGTCGACGACCACTTTGCGCTGCTATCTGCTTGCCACTGGTATCCGGTGATTGCGAAGGAAACCACGCACTGGGCGATTGTCCGTTCGATGTCCAAAACGTTAGGTCCGGATTTACGCCTGGCCATTGTGGCCAGCGATCCGCTCACTTCAGGGAAGCTACGTTTACGGCTCAACTCCGGCAGTCAGTGGGTCAGCCATCTGCTGCAGGATTTGGCCTGCGCCTGCCTGAGTGACGAGACTTATCAACACACGCTGGCGCAAACTCAGCAGTTTTACGCCGCCCAGCAGCAAACGTTGGCGGCAGCACTGCGGCGACATGGCATTGAGTTACCCGTTGGTGACGGTCTGAATATGTGGCTACCGCTGGAAAATAACAGCCAGGCAATCGCTTTTGCGCTGGCGAAGTCCGGCTGGCTGGTGCGGGAAGGCGAAGTGTTTGGCGTCAATACGCCTGCCCACGGCCTGCGTATTACGCTGTCAACCTTAACTGACAGCAACATTGATAAGCTGGCGGCTGATATTCATCAGGCGCTAAAACGCTAACAGGAGAGAAAAAGTGCGAGTTCATTTTGTTATTCATGAGTCTTTCGAATCTGCTGGCGCGTATCTGCCGTGGGCCGAATCACGCGGCTATACCATCACTTGGTCGCGCGTTTATGCCGGAGAAGCGGTCCCTGCGAACGCCGATGATTTCGATATGTTGGTGGTGTTTGGCGGTCCGCA
The DNA here is from genome assembly GCF_030332565.1 of Citrobacter sp. Cpo109. Taxonomy (NCBI): domain Bacteria; kingdom Pseudomonadati; phylum Pseudomonadota; class Gammaproteobacteria; order Enterobacterales; family Enterobacteriaceae; genus Citrobacter; species Citrobacter sp. Cpo109. The sequence continues at coordinate 173,480 of NZ_JAOWHQ010000051.1, read as the reverse complement.
GTCACCACGAACCACGCTGGCAGAGTGCCCGTACTTTGATTCTCAGGCCGAGCAGCATCTGATCAACCAGGCGATTACAGCACGTAAAATTGTGGTGGGGATCTGCCTGGGTTCACAGTTAATCGGCGAAGCGCTGGGTGCGAAGGTGTGCCAGAGTCCAGAAAAAGAGATTGGTCACTACCCTATCGTTCTGACCGAAGCCGGTCAACAGCACCCGCTGTTCAGCCATTTCGGCTCACCGCTTACCGTCGGTCACTGGCACAACGACATGCCAGGATTAACCGACCAGGCGACCATTCTTGCTGCCAGCGAGGGCTGCCCACGACAAATCGTGCAATACGGTAATTTTGTTTATGGTTTTCAGTGCCATATGGAGTTTACGGCTGATGCTATAGAAGGGCTTATTCAACACTCCGAACAAGAACTGGCGGAAGCTAAAGGCAAGCGCTTCATCCGTTCCGTTGAAGAGATGCGAGCATGGGATTATCAGCAGATGAATGAGAAGCTGTGGCAATTCCTAGATAAGCTTGTGGAAAAACGTAACGATTGATTATGGCAGGCCGGATAAGACGCTTTACGTCGTCATCCGGCGCTCGTGCCGTACGTTTGCCTGATAGCGCTATGGTTATCAGGCCTGAAAACTAAATCCCTAATCCCTGGTTAAAGTGCTCTTCGCCAAACACGCCGGTTGAAAGGTAGCGATCGCCGCGATCGCAGATGATCGCCACCACCACCGCTCCCGGTGTCGCGCGCGCCACACGTAACGCCCCCGCTACCGCGCCACCAGAACTGACACCACAGAAAATCCCTTCGCGCACGGCCAGTTCACGCATGGTGTTTTCCGCATCGTTCTGGTGAATATCCAGCACCTCATCCACCAGCGAGGCGTTAAAAATGCCCGGCATATATTCCGCAGGCCAGCGGCGAATTCCCGGAATACTACTGCCCTCTTCCGGCTGCAGGCCAACGATAGTGACCGCTTTTTCTTGCTCACGCAGAAAACGCGACACACCGGTAATGGTGCCTGTCGTTCCCATACTGGAGACAAAGTGGGTAATACGACCTGACGTCTGCTGCCAGATTTCCGGTCCGGTGGTGGTGTAATGCGCGTACGGGTTATCCGGATTATTAAACTGATCCAGCAGCTTGCCTTCTCCACGCTGCGCCATTTCAAGGGCTAAATCGCGCGCGCCTTCCATCCCCTGCTCTTTGGTGACCAGAATCAGCTCGGCACCATAGGCGCGCATCGCAGCACGGCGCTCCTGACTCATGTTGTCTGGCATCAGCAGCTTCATACGGTAGCCCTTCAGCGCGGCGATCATTGCCAGCGCGATTCCGGTATTACCGCTGGTAGCCTCAATCAGCACGTCGCCTGGCTTAATTTCTCCGCGCTTTTCCGCTTCGACGATCATCGACAACGCGGCGCGGTCTTTCACCGAACCTGCGGGATTATTGCCTTCCAGCTTGACCCAAATTTCACTGCCGTTATCTGGCGCCAGACGTTGTAATTTCACCAGAGGCGTATTGCCAATTGTTTGTTCTAATGTGTTCACGTTTTCAGCTCAATAAAAATGCCGGGTGGCGCTGTG
>NZ_JAOWHQ010000051.1:0-171849 GCF_030332565.1 Citrobacter sp. Cpo109 | reverse complement strand
TAAGCACAGCGCCACCGGATGATAACTATACGAATTAACCTATCAGGCGCTTTGCGCCAGGGCAAGTTCCTCTTCCCGCGTTTCAATACGCTGGTCGCCGTTATACAGACGCGCATTTTGCAGCCCGACAAACAAACGTTCGCCGCGGCTTGGGGAATCATCGCCCTGCATGATGACCGTCAGCGGCTCGTTGTACCACCCCAGGGGTTGCACAACTAATTGGGTGTAGTGTCCTTTCGGGCTGGCTTCCAGCACCTGTACCGGCAACGGCGAATCCAGGCTGGTACGACGGCTCACGTCCACTTCCCACGGACGCAGGAACAAATCCACCGGTCCCTGATAGCCTGGCGTATAACCCAGCGGCCAGCGGTGTGCGCCCACGTGGAATTGCCCACCGCGAATCGTCCCCTGCAGGCGGTTAACCTCACCCATAAATTCCAGAACAAAACGGGTAGCCGGTTCGCGCCATACCTGATCTGGCGCATCAGCCTGTTCGATATGCCCCTGGCTCATCACCACCACGCGGTCTGCGACTTCCGTTGCTTCTTCCTGGTCGTGGGTCACAAACACGCTGGTAAACTTCAGCTCTTCATGCAGCTGGCGCAGCCAGCGACGCAGTTCTTTACGCACCTGCGCATCAAGCGCGCCAAACGGCTCGTCGAGCAGCAGGATCTGCGGCTCTACCGCCAGCGCACGCGCCAACGCCACGCGCTGTTTTTGGCCGCCGGAGAGCTGTGCCGGAAAACGGTCCGCCAGATGAGCCAGTTGAACCATTTCCAGCAGTTTGGTCACTTTTGCTTTGATGGCCGCCGCATTCGGGCGCTCACGCCGTGGCAGGACCGTCAGACCAAACGCGATATTGTCGAAAACGGTCATATGACGAAACAGCGCATAGTGCTGGAACACGAACCCCACCTTACGGTCGCGGGCGTGCAATCGGCTAACGTCGGTACCGTGAAAACGGATATGCCCGCTGGACTGATGCTCCAGCCCGGCAATAATGCGCAGCAGCGTGGTTTTGCCCGAGCCAGACGGCCCCAGCAGCGCAACCATCTGACCTGAAGGAATATCCAGCGAGATATCGTTCAGCACCTGGGTGCGACCAAAAGACTTCTTAATATTGGCAATCTCAATGCTCATGATTTTCCTCCTGCTGCGCGCGTTTCTCCTGGTTCTCCAGACGCCATTGCAACATGCTCTTCAAAAACAGGGTAATAATCGCCATCAGCGTTAATAGCGCCGCGGCGGTAAAGGAGCCGACCGTGTTGTAGTCCTGCTCCAGTAATTCAATCTGTAGCGGCAGCGATAAGGTTTCGCCGCGAATCGAGCCGGAAACCACTGACACCGCGCCAAACTCACCAATCGCACGGGCGTTGGTCAACACCACACCGTACAGCAATGCCCAACGGATATTCGGCAGCGTCACGCGGCGGAACATCTGCCAGCCGGACGCGCCAAGCAGCACAGCCGCTTCATCTTCATTGCTACCCTGGCTTAACATCACCGGCACCAGCTCACGCACCACAAACGGACAGGTCACGAACACTGTCACCAGCACCATCCCCGGCCAGGCAAACATAATTTGCAGGTTATGCTCATCCAGCCATCCGCCAAGCGGGCCGTTAGAGCCGTAAAACAGCAGATAGACCAGGCCGGCAACCACCGGCGAGACAGCAAATGGAATATCCAGCAACGTCAGCAATAGTTGGCGTCCGGGGAAGTTAAAGCGGGTCACCAGCCAGGCCAGCAACACGCCAAACACCAGGTTCACCGGCACCGCAATCAGCGCAATCAGCACCGTCAGCCAGATGGCATGCAGCATGTCCGGGTCCGCCAGATTCTGTAATACCGGCATTAATCCCTTGCTGAACGCCTGCACGAAGATGTAAATCATCGGCACCAGCAAAATAAACGCGGAGACCAGCATGCCCGTGCCGATCAGGAACCATTTCCCCCAGTTGATGCGGGGTGCGCCATAGCGTTTCAATTGGGTAATGTCTGCCATCAGTGACCTACCACACGTCGACCAAAGCGACTTTGCAGAGTGTTAATTGAAAACAGCAGCAACAACGAAGCCCCGAGGATCACAGAAGCAATCGCGCTGGCGGCCGGGTAGTCAAACTCCTGCAAGCGAACAAAAATCATCAGCGAGGTCACTTCCGTCTTCCATGCGATGTTTCCGGCGATAAAAATAACCGCGCCAAACTCACCGAGGCTGCGGGTAAACGACAGCGCAACGCCCGCCACCAGCGCGGGAGACAGCTCCGGCAGCACTACTTTACGGAAACTTTGCCAGCGCGTAGCACCGAGTGTTTCAGCTGCTTCTTCATATTCCGGGCCTAACTCTTCCAGTACTGGTTGCACAGTACGCACCACAAACGGAATGCTGGTAAAGGCCATCGCTACCGCGATACCGAGCCAGGTGTAGGTCACCTTGATATCCAGCTTCGCCAGCCACTCGCCGTAGAAGCCATTAACCGAAAACAGTGACGCCAGCGTCAGACCTGCCACCGCCGTAGGCAGTGCAAACGGCAGGTCCATCAGCGCATCCAACAGCGTACGGCCCGGAAAGCGATAGCGGGTTAATATCCACGCCATCAGCAAACCGAACACGCCGTTAAAAATCGACGCCACAAACGCCGACAGCAGCGTCACTTTATAAGCCGCCACCACCTGCGGATTGGTAATCACATCCCAGTATTGCGCCCAGCTCATTTGCGCCAGTTGCATCACCAGCGCGCTCAGCGGCAGCAGCAATATCAGGCAGACAAACAGTAAGCTGGTGCCCAGGCTCAAAGTGAAGCCGGGCAGCACGCGTCGGGAAGAAACAGCAAACATTTACTTACGCCCCGCCGCCAGCAGTTTGTCCAGCTCACCGCCGCTGACAAAGTGTGTTTTCATCACTTCAGGCCACGAGCCAAACTTATCTTCCACACGGAACAATTCGGTCTGCGGGAATTTATCTTTCAGCTTGTCCATTACCTGTGGGTTATTCACGCGGTAGTAGAAATCGGTAATGATGGTTTGCGCCTGCGGGCTGTACAGCCAATTCAGGTAAGCTTTCGCCGCTTTTTCAGTACCGTTGGCCTGCACATTTTTATCTACCCAGGCCACCGGGAACTCCGCCAGAATGTTGACCTTCGGCACCACCACTTCGAAGCCCTGGTCTTCATACTGTTTACGGATATTGTTCACTTCCGATTCAAAGGTAATCAGTACGTCGCCCAGACCGCGCTCCACGAAGGTGGTAGTTGCACCACGACCGCCGGTATCAAATACTTCCACGTTTTTCAGAAACTGGGTCATGAACTGTTCGGTTTTAGCTTTATCCCCACCGTCCGCTTTATCTGCCGCGCCCCACGCTGCCAGATAGGTATAGCGTGCGTTACCGGAGGTTTTCGGGTTCGGGAAAATCAGCTTCACGTCCGGGCGAACCAGATCGTTCCATTCATGGATATTCTTCGGGTTGCCCTTACGCACCAAAAACGCCATGGTGGAATAGAATGGCGAACTGTTATTCGGCAGGCGGCTTTGCCAGTCGGCAGGGATCAGCTTGCCTTTGTCATGCAGGATCTGCACGTCGGTCACCTGGTTATAGGTCACGACGTCAGCTTTCAGCCCCTGCAAAATCGCCAACGCCTGTTTTGATGACCCGGCATGAGATTGTTTAATCGTCAGTTTGTCGCCGCCGTTATCCTTCGCCCATTGCTGTTCAAACGGCGGATTAAGGGCGGCAAACAGCTCGCGGGAAACATCGTATGAACTGTTCAACAGTTCTGTTGCCTGCGCCTGCCCCACCAGCAACAGCATGGCTGCCAGCGTCAGTGTTCTTTTTTTCAGTAAGTTAACGGCCATTGCGCACCCTTATAAATTAAATGACTTTCTTATGGTCATCATATTTATAACCAGTGCTAAAGGAGTAACGGTTTTATATACCGTTTGATGATTTGAAAGTTGAAAAGAGAATAAGGAAGACCTCCCCAGATTTACCGGGGAGGAGATAGGCGTCGATCAGACGCCAACGCTTACGCTTTCAGGCAAAGTGCTGCCGCCATCAATCACGTTTTGCGTGCCAGTTAAATAACTGGACTCATCCGATGCCAGGAACGCCGCCAGTTCACCGACCTCAAGCGGGCAGGCCAGACGACGCATCGGGATCGCTTTAGCCATTTCGACTAAAACGGATTCAGGATCTTCCGGGTTAGACTGACGCGCAATGCTTTCCGCCATCGGCGTACGAACGTAGCCAGGGCAAATGGCATTCACGCGAATGCCGGACTGCGCATATTCTACCGCCAGGGATTTGGTCAAACCGATGATCGCGGCTTTCGACAGCGCGTAGGCCGTTTCGCCCGGGTCAGCAACCATATCGCCGGTCACCGATGACATCATCACGATGCGCCCATCTTTGCGCGCAATCATCTCCGGCAGAACGGCTTTCGTCACGTTCCAGACGCCTTTAATGTTGATATCAATGTGAAAATCGCGATCTTCATCGCTCATATCAAGGAAGTTGCCGAGGCGGCATACGCCGGCATTGTTCACCAGAATATCGATTTTGCCTTCAATCTGCTTCGCGCGCGTCACCGCTTCCTTGACCGACGCAAAATCTCTGACGTCAGCGTGAACGGCTGTGCAACGGTGCCCACGTCCAGCCAACTCATCCGCCAGTTTTTCAATCTCATCGGAGATATCCAGCAGGATTAAGTTCGCACCATGGCGGGCAAACGTTCTGGCGATACCCTCGCCAATACCCTGAGATGCGCCCGTAATCAATGCTGTTTTGCCCGTGAGTTTTCCCATTTCAATATTCTCCTTTTGAATATGAAGCCTTCGCTTCATTCACGCAGAAGATACAGCAATAACAAATTAGTGCTGAGGAATAGCTCACTAAATCAGGTTAATCTCAGGTAAAAAAAATCCCCGACGATGCGGGGATGTCTATTTCGTGGCCGATAACAGGATCAGCTCACCATTACAGCGCCATTAAACGGTCCAGCGACGGTGCAAAGTAATAGCCGCCGGTTACCGGTTTGGTGAAGCGCAGCATCGCATCACGCTTACCGTCAGTGTCACCAAACATGCTCAGCAATTGTTGTTCAATGTTGTGCAGACGAGCGCAGTAGGCGCAGAAATAGAGACCATGCGTGCCGCTGGCAGTACCGTATGGCAGGCTCTGGCGCACAATTTTCAGCCCTTTACCGTCTTCTTTGAGGTCAACACGGCTCAGGTGAGAGGTGACCGGACGGTCATCACCGTCGATCTCTTCGTTGGCTTCCTTGGTGCGACCAATCATCATTTCCTGGTCATGGATGCTCATGCGATTAAGCTGCTTCAGGTTATGTTCCCAACGCTGTACAAACACATAGCTGCCACCGGCATCCACGCCATCTTTGATAACGGCAACTTCACGGCGCGTTTCTTCGCCTGCCGGATTTTCCGTACCGTCAACAAAGCCGCTGAGATCGCGCTCTTCGACCCAACGGAAACCGTGGATTTCTTCTTTGACTTCAATACAGTCGCCAAATGCTTCCATTGCCGCCTGCGCAACGGAGAAATTCACGTCATGACGCAAAGAGAGAATATGGATCAACACGTCATATTGGGTTGCTGGTGCCAGACCTTTACCGTAAGGGATAAAGTCTTTTAACTCTTCAGCACCGACGCCGCCGCTCAATGCACGCCAGGTGTTGTTGCCAAAAGCGACAACCGCGCCCAGATGCGCATCCGGGAACTTAGCTTCAAAGGTCGCCAGCTTATCGGCGAAGGTTTTGCTGGCCGCACGCAGGGCATCAACGTCGCCTTTAACATTGGCTTCAATCCAAATCGCCGCACGGCAATGTTCTGGCAAAATGCCACTCTGAACCTGAGACATTGTTCCTCCTGAAAAAAAGATGCCACGACATCGTGGCATTGATGGGCGCTATTCTACCTGTTTTTTTAACAAGCCGATTTGTTCAGACGCAAATTAACGCCGCCAGATAATTTTGCTTACTTTCCACGCTTTCAGCGTGTCGTCAGACGGCATTATATCCTCAGGCCCGCTCCATTCACCGGAAAAAATATAGCTAATATGTTGACTTCCCTCAGCTTTACACTCAACGCCCGCGCTGTCATCGCCGGTTGCTTTTTGGCAATTACCGAAAGCTTTAGTGTAAAGGTCGCTAAACGGTGTACCGATTTCGACACCCGCGGCTGACGAAATATCGTGATCTAATATATCAATACGACTGATGGTTCCCTGGCTGCCGTTGATGACTATCGCCAGCTTGTCGTCTTTCATCGCTTCATAGAAGCGCACCACATTACCGTTATCGGTCTTCATTCCGCTACGCAGGCGGTAATCACCGTCCAGCGCATCAGCAATGGCTTTTTCATCCAGCGGCGTAGCGCCCGTTAACGCTCCGACGCCCTGCTCTGTGACCTGCGTTGAAGAACCAAACCAGTTCCACGGATTGGCGGCAGACCAGTTCACCGAGGACAACGTTGAACACCCGGCCAGTAGCAGCGGCATCGCGCATAAAGTCAAACGCAGTGATTTCATTTCACTTCCTTCCTTATTTATCAACGTTGCTTGGAGTCCGGTTTCCCCAAAAAGTGCCGTTATTCTTTCTCAAGGGAAAAACAGGCGCGCAGACGTTGATTGGTTAACAGCCAGATCAGCGCGACAATATCCGCCACCAGCAGCGCCAGTCCGACGCCATTGAGCGGATCGCCTGCCAGCCACATCACCGGCTGCCAGCACAGCAGCACTAGTTGAGCGAGAATCAATAATCCGCGCAGCCAGCGCCAGATCACCGGAAACGCAAAGCGTCGCCCGCTGAGTAAAAACGCCAACACGGCGGGAACGCCGGGAAGCAACCCCAGCCAGAATGCGTCATGATCGGGATAAAACAGATTCAGCAAGGTGTTGCCCTGCTCACGGGAAGAACCGGCAATCACAAACAAAACCCAGGTGCGTGCCTGCAACAGCAGTACGCACCAGAAGAGAAAAGGCAGGCGCAGACGCCCATGACCATCATAGTCGGCCGGATGAAACTCAGTACTCTTCATCTTCGATCAAACGCTTGCCCAGATTGAGTACATCCGCATGTTCATAGCCCAGACGTTCATACATGCCCTGTACGACGTCGTTATCGTCACGCACCATGATTTGAATCTTCGGACAACCGCGGGCAATGAGCTTTTTCTCCAGCCGGTTGAGCAGCGCATTGGCAATACCGCGTCCGCGAAACTCAGGATGCACGCCCAGGTAATAGGCGGAACCGCGATGCCCGTCGTATCCGCCCATCACCGTGCCGACCACCTCGCCGTTCACTTCAGCAACGAGGAACAAGCTGACGTCATGATTGACTTTACGTTCGATGTCCATTTCGGGGTCGTTCCATGGACGCAGCAAATCACAACGCTCCCAGAGGGTAATCACCTCTTCGAAATCTTCCTGGCGAAAAACGCGTATTTCCATGGTATTGGGTACCTTTTCAGGACGTTAAAAAGCGATTATGGCGCGAACGGCTGATTTAGCCAATATCTGACGCGAAGCGGCGGAAAAAATGGCATAATACGGAATTGTCACGTATTGAAATGAAAAGTAAAACAATTCTTATCTCGATCCGTCGCAACGGACTACGCGATACGATATAACGTTTAGAACCTTTTTTTTACAACTCAGGCCGTATGAGCACTTTTAAACCACTAAAAACACTCACATCGCGCCGCCAGGTGCTGAAAGCCGGGCTGGCCGCCCTGACGCTGTCAGGCATGTCACAAGCCATCGCTAAAGAAGAAGCGCTAAAGACCAGCAATGGACACAGCAAACCGAAAGCGAAAAAATCCGGTGCTAAGCGCGTTGTTGTCCTTGATCCGGGGCACGGAGGGATTGATACCGGCGCAATTGGTCGCAACGGCTCGAAAGAAAAGCACGTTGTGTTAGCTATTGCCAAAAACGTGCGCTCGATCCTACGCAACCAGGGGATTGATGCTCGCCTGACCCGCTCCGGCGATACGTTTATTCCGCTCTACGATCGCGTCGAGATCGCCCACAAGCATGGTGCCGATCTGTTCATGTCGATCCACGCCGACGGTTTTACCAATCCGAGCGCTGCAGGTGCTTCGGTCTTTGCCTTATCCAATCGCGGCGCCAGTAGCGCCATGGCGAAATATCTGTCCGATCGTGAAAACCGGGCCGATGAAGTCGCCGGAAAGAAGGCCACTGACAAAGATCATTTGTTGCAGCAGGTGCTGTTCGATCTGGTGCAAACTGACACCATAAAAAACAGCCTGACGTTAGGCTCGCATATTCTTAAGAAGATCAAGCCGGTACACCGTCTGCACAGTCGCAGCACGGAACAGGCCGCCTTCGTGGTGCTAAAATCACCTTCGATTCCGTCGGTCCTGGTCGAAACCTCGTTCATCACCAACCCGGAAGAAGAACGATTGCTGGGTACGGCGGCGTTTCGTCAGAAAATCGCCACCGCTATCGCCAATGGCATCATCAGCTATTTCCACTGGTTTGATAACCAGAAAGCCCACTCGAAGAAACGTTAACCATGAAGCCCGATGCACAGCGCGTAAAACAGTTCCTGCTCAGCCTGCAGGAGGAGATTTGTCAGCAGTTATCCACCGTAGACGGCAGCGAATTTGTTGAGGATAACTGGCAACGCGAAGCGGGCGGCGGTGGGCGCAGTCGGGTGTTGCGTAACGGCGGTATTTTCGAGCAAGCAGGCGTTAATTTCTCTCACGTCCACGGCGATGCTATGCCGGCCTCAGCTACCGCGCATCGCCCGGAGCTTGCCGGGCGCAGCTTTGAAGCGATGGGCGTCTCGCTGGTGGTGCACCCGCAGAATCCCTACATTCCAACCAGCCATGCCAACGTACGGTTTTTTATCGCGGAAAAACCGGGGGCCGATCCCGTGTGGTGGTTTGGCGGCGGCTTTGACTTAACGCCCTACTACGGCTTTGATGAGGATGCGGTTCACTGGCATCGCACGGCGCGGGATCTGTGCCAGCCGTTTGGCGATGACGTTTATCCACGTTACAAAAAGTGGTGCGATGACTACTTCTTCCTCAAGCACCGCAACGAGCAGCGCGGCATTGGCGGGCTGTTTTTCGATGATTTGAATACCCCTGATTTCGACCACTGCTTCGCTTTTATGCAGGCAGTAGGTCAAGGTTACACCGAGGCGTATCTGCCCATCGTCGAACGCCGCAAAATGATGAGCTGGGGCGAGCGCGAGCGTAATTTCCAGCTTTATCGTCGTGGGCGCTATGTGGAATTTAATCTGGTGTGGGATCGCGGCACGTTGTTCGGTTTGCAAACCGGCGGACGCACGGAATCGATTCTGATGTCGATGCCGCCGCTGGTACGCTGGGAGTATGACTGGCAGCCGGAAGCAAACAGCCCGGAAGCTGCCCTTAGCGAGTTTATTCAGGTCCGCGACTGGGTGTAATTGCCTGATGGCGCTACGCTTATCAGGCCTACAACAACGGCAAACCCGTAGGCCGGATAAGACGCGTTAGCGTCGCATCCGGCATAATAGTCTCATCATGCCCACTGGCGCATACGCTGATGCAGCGTCAACGATGGTTTCTCCGCAAACAGCTGCTGGTAGTCGGTGGCAAATTGCCCTAAATGCCAGAATCCCCACTGCATGGCGGCGTCTTTCACCGTCGCACTCTGCGACCATGGGCTTATTAACTCACGGCGCACGGCGTTCAGGCGAATACGTTTCAACCATGCATTCGGGCCAATACCGAGGATCGCGTGAAAGGCGTTTTGCAATGTCCGGCGGCTAACGTGCAGTTGATTGCATAAGTCGAGCACGGTCAGCGGCTCTGACATATTTTCCAGCACATATTCGCGCGCACGCGACAGCAAGCGACGATAACTCTGATGGCTGATGCTCTCCGCAGTCATAATCGGCTGCGCTTCTTCCAGCATGGTGCCCATCGCCAGCAGCAGGTTATCCCCCAACACTTTACGCACCGCGGGTTGGTGAAGGTTTTCAGGATTCTCACTAAACGTCGCCAGCGCCTGCTGTACAAAGCCCCATAGCGCGGCTTTGTGTTGTTCTTTAACTTCCAGCGCCGACTGATTGCGCAGCATATGCAACACCCTTTCCGGGTTATGCAGGAAGTTGGCCTGACGAGCAATGGCCTCTTCCGAAATGACGACACCCAAAATGGTGTAATCATCCGGCGTACTCAGTTCAAACTCCGTCCCGCCTGGGCGGGTGGCAATTTCAGCGCTACCCAAACACTGGGTACCAATAAATCCCTGCTCGCCGCGCGTGGCCGGAATGCCAAACCAAAATGAGTTTGGCCAGACAAGGCACGACTGACGCAGCGCCAGTCCGGTGTATTCACGGAACACCTGAATATCATCGAGCAGGATTTCCGTGAACTCGCCATGAAATTTTCCCGGATGCAACTGGTCGTAGATCTGCTGCCAGGCGGTAATCGTCAGCGCATGCTCATACACATCCGTTGTTCGCCGTTGGTGAACGTTGTCCACTTCCACTTTCGGCGTCAGTTTAACGTCTTCGGGTAATACTTCATGATAAAGATGGTGCAAGTTTGCAGTACGGTTCTTTTTCATGATCTTTTAAGCCGGAAGCTTCAACGAAGCCCCCGGCCCTCCGACAAGTTAATTTTTTAAGCGGTAGCGACTACTGCGTTTACGCAACGCTCCATCAGAAAAGAGCTGTTCCAGCGCATTTCTGGCTTCATCAAGTGACCAGCCAAAGTGGGCAGCCACTTCCCCTGCCGTCATTCCTTGACGGACCGATGCTAACAGCGTCAGAAGTTGGGCAGAGGATTCAGACGTCACTGGGGCGTCCTGTGTCTTCTCTGGTTTCACTTCTGTTTTCGCTTCTGGCTTCTGTTCAGGTTTCTTCGGCTGGCGTTTAAAACCGCCGATCAGCCACTGGGTGTCATCGTCCGGCCGGCCTATTTCCTTACGGCTGATAACACGGCCCGTACGCGCTGCGGCTGCACTGCCAGCATCCAGCGCTGCGCGGCATGCCGCCAGATCGCCTTCCACCACCAGCGTCAGCCGACCAGGATCGAGCACTTCGTGGCTAAGCAGACGCACGTTCGCGGCTTTCAGCATGGCATCGGCCGCGTCCACGGCAGCCACCATGCCATCCACTTCCAGTAATCCCAGTGCATTGATCATCACTACCTCTCTTACGCGCGCTGGATTGGATTACGGGCAATATCCAGAACGGCATCGGTAAAGGCGTTACATGCGGCTTTACAAGCGGCCTGGCTACCGGTCAAAAACGCGGCTGAATAGTTAGTTTCTGACGGCGGTGGTACATAGGTCACCAGTTGTACATCGGCAGATTTCAGCGCAGCATCAATACCAAATGTCGCTTCCAGCGGCGGAGCTACCAGATACGCCATCGGATCACCCAGTCGGCATCCCGCGGTTGCGGAGAGATACGAACCGGTACGCGAAACCACATGCGCCAGGAAGGCGGTATCTTCTGCGTCATTCGCCCACTGGAATGCCGCCCCGCTTTCAATATTGGCCACCATCGCGTCCAGACCCGCGCGAACTTCGGCCGGGTTTGGTCCACCGAGCATAATCAGCACTTCGCCCGATGTTGGAGAAGGACTGTGCGCCGCACCGGCATACAGCGAGCGGCCATAAACCACTTCGACCATCGCCTGTTTTGTCGCTTCGTCTGCGGCAATATACGCCACGTCATCAGAATCTGCTGTGATGAGTCCGAGGCTACGTATATGTGGCGGCAACTTAAGTTCGCGGGCAAAACCGTCATTAACCGAGGCAATCACGCGCATCGCGGTGACTGAAGGTCTAATCAAATCTAATGCTGGCATGATGCCTCCTTAACGGGTCATATTGATGCCGGATGCTTTTTGCTCCAGCATGCGCTTGGCCAAATCCACAATTACTGCTGCCGCTTCAACCGGAGGCGTACCGCCCTGGTGAATGTTCGAGATGCAGGTACGGTCAGCCTCAACGGTGGTTGCCACACGCGGCGAATAGACGGCGTAGCAAGAAAGACTTTCCGACTGACCGAGGCCCGGACGTTCACCAACCAGCAGGATTACCGCTTTTGCACCCAGCAGTTCGCCGATCTGATCTTCGATTTTCACGCGCCCATAGCGAACAAAGAACGGCGTCCCGACTTTCAATCCAGCCTGTTTTAAGCCCGACAACAGCGGCGGCAGGATCTCTTCGTAGTTGGCGGTAATCGCGTCGGTAGACAGGCCATCAGAAATAATCACCTGCACATCCGGATTCATTACACACTGTGATTTCAGTGCTTCAATGGCTTCCGCACTCAGACGACGCCCCATGTCCGGACGCGTCAGATACAGGTTTTTGTCGCTGATTTCCGAGCGCACTTCCAGCAGCCCCTGGGCTTTTACCCACTCTTCCGGCACTTCTTTCAATACCGTATCTTTCGAACGTGAGTGGTCAGCCAGGAAACGCAGCAGCGCCTGGGTACGCGGACGAGGACCGGCACGACCGGTACATACACGCGCAGCGGTGCTACGGCGAAGTTCAGTCAACACCTCTGCACGGTGCGGATTCTCTACGCCAATCCATGCTTTGGCTTCGGCTGAGCCTAAGTCCATCGCGCAGCTTTCACCGGTCGGCGCGGCGCACTGCGTGGTGCTGCATTTTGCTGGTGCTGACGGTTCTTGAGCCTGCGGTTGAGACTCACCCATTGACGCCATTACGCTGCGTACAATTTCTTCAATCTGTTTTTGATCCATCGTGTGTCATCCCCGCGTCATCAGAAGAACAGTGACGGATCGCCCGCCCGTTTGGTCAGGCGACCGTTTGCCATAATGCCCATGGTTTCCAGCCAACGTTCAAACTCCGGCGACGGACGCAGGTTCAGCAGCTGACGCACGGTCGCGGTGTCGTGGAAGGCGGTGGTCTGATAGTTGAGCATGATGTCGTCACCGAGCGGCATGCCCATGATGTAGTTGCAGCCAGCGGTGGCGAGCAGAATCATCAGGTTTTCGTTAAGGTTCTGGTCAGCATCAGCATGGTTGGTGTAGCAGCAGTCGCAGCCCATCGAGATGCCGCTCAGCTTGCCCATAAAGTGATCTTCCAGACCCGCGCGAATAATCTGACGGTCGTTGTAGAGATACTCCGGCCCGATAAAGCCCACCACGGTGTTCACCAGGAACGGATCGTAGTGGCGTGCCAGCCCGTAGTTACGCGCTTCCATCGTCACCTGATCGGCGCCGAAGTTCGCGCCCGCGGAAAGCGCAGACCCTTGCCCGGTTTCGAAGTACAGGCAGTTTTCCCCGGCGATACGGTTGAACTCAGCGCCCACTGCACGAGCTTCATCCAGCATGGCCAGCTCAACGCCAAACTCTTTTAAGCCTTTTTCGCTACCGCAGATACTCTGGAAAATCAGCCCGCCCGGCGCACCGCGACGAATCGCTTCGATCTGGGTAGTCACGTGTGCCAGTACGCAGCCCTGGGTCGGGATGTTGAATTTGTCGATAACGCCGTACACGGTATCCAGTACGCGGCTTAAGTTTTCCACGTCATCCGTTACCGGGTTAACACCAATCACCGCATCGCCCGCCCCGAAGGACAGCCCTTCGTAGATTTGTGCCGCAATACTCTGCACGTCATCACGGGTGTCGTTCGGCTGTAAACGGCAGCTGAAGGTGCCCGGCAGACCGATGGTGGTATTGGCCTTTTTGATCACCGGCATTTTCTTACCGCCGTAGATCAGGTCCGCGTTGGAGCAAATTTTTGCTACCGCGGCGACAACCTCCGACGTTAACCCTTTACGCGTAAACGCAATGTCATCAACGGAGGTTTCATCGCTCAACACGTACTCGCGCAGCTCGCTGATGCTCCAGTTTTTGATGCGGTTATAGGCCGTTTCGTTGACGTCATCCTGAATCAGACGCGTTACACAGTCCTCTTCATAGGAAATCACCGGGTTATTGCGGATATCCGCCACCGTCATTTCCGACAGTACCTGCTTGGCCGCCACGCGTTCCTGCGAACTGGTTGCAGCCACTCCTGCCAGCACATCCCCCGAACGCAGTTCGTTGGCTTTTGCCAGCACCTCTTTAACATCCTTAAACTGATAAACATTGCCGAACAATGTGGTCTTTAGTTTCATAAGTCGTTCCCTCAGGAAGGAAATGCGAGTGATTTCACCGTCACCGGCACAACCGATCCGCCAAAAAGAGGCGTACCAATGTCGATATAGTCCCCCGCCCGGACAACCACCTCATCGATGACTGCCAGCGGGTGTTGCTGTAACTGTGGGCGTAACAGCATGCCCAGGGCCTTACCAAAATCCTGCTCGGCTACCACCAGCAGGGGATGCGGATTCGGATAGCGCGCGACGAAGGCCAGCAGCGCATCAATCACCGTTAACAGCGCGGCGTAGCGCACCGGCAGTGAACCGGGCAGCGCCAGCACGTAGGCGTCCGTTTGCGGGTCCAGATCGAGCTGCATTAGCGCCTGTTGCCAGGCGGCCACCAAATCAGCCTCATCAACCGGAATCGCCACCGGCAGATTCCGCAGCGGAAGCGCCACACCTTCCAGCCAGATGGTGCTGCCCGAAAGCGACAGCGTATGCGCACCAGCGCCAATCACCGTGGCGCGCACGGTTTGCGCCGGGAACTGCACGTTCATCTCACGCAGGCGCGGATGTTCATGCAGCGCCGTCGCTAACAGCGGGCCAATGTCGGAAAAACAGAACGGGTCGGCGGGTTGGTTGCGGTAGCACTCGCCCACCCCGCCGGACAACGTAATCACTTCCGGCCTCACGCCCGCCGGTAACAGGCCGGTTTGCATCAGCGCCTGCGCCAGCGGTGATAACGTGCCGTCAATCACCTCCACAATCAGCGCCGCCATCCGTCGGGCTACCTGGACAAGCTGCACCGCATTGAGGGTTCGGGCATCAGTGCCCGGACCAAATACGTCATCAACAATCATCTGCCCCGGCTGATGCGCATGCACTACTCGCCCCTGGCCGTCCGTTTCCAGCAGTCGTCCGCCGACGTTGAGGCAAGCCGAACCGCTGACCTTTCCGGCATCGAACAGAACGTAGTTCGACGTACCGCCACCGATGTCGATATTCAGTACGCGGCACAACTTCTGCTCGGACAGGGTTTGTACCCCCGCGCCGTGACCGGCAATCACCGATTCCAGATGCGGACCGGCGCTGGCAACCACGAAGTCCCCCAGAGACTGAGAGAGCGCCATCACCGCCGGACGCGCATTTCGGGTTTTGGCACTTTCTCCGGTGATGATGATCGCGCCGGAATCGACAGTCTCAGGCGCAATACCCGCCGCCTGATACTGGGCGAGGATCAGCGCCTTAAGTTCGGCCTCTTTCAACCCGCCCTGCTTATCAACGGGGGTAAAGAACACCGGGCTTTGCCAGCTAATTTCGCGTTTGATGAATTCGTAGCGCGGCACCTGCGACACTGCCGCACGGTTAACCAGTTCAAGGCGCGAGAAAATCACCTGAGTGGTAGTGGTGCCGATATCGATACCGACGCTCAGTAGCTGGCGAGTATTCACGATTGCGCCTCCGGGTTGGTTTCTACTTCTGCTGGCACATCTTCATCTTTCGGTACTAACAGCATAGCCACACCAATCGCCGTCACGCCGCCAATCAACTTGCCGACAATCATCGGGAAGATCATCGCGTTCATATTGGCAGCGGCGAAGCCTAAGTGGTCACCCAGTGCAAAGGCCGCGGAGACCGCAAAGGCGCAGTTGATCACTTTGCCGCGGGTATCCATATTCTTCATCATGCCGAACATTGGAATGTTGTTCGCCAGCGTCGCGACCATACCAGCAGCCGCAATATTATTGATTTTTAACAGGTTACCGACACTCATCAGCGGTTTTTCAAACCAGCGAGTCAGCAGCAGTACCATTGGATACGCACCGAGCAGTACGCAGGAAATAGAACCGATAACTTCGATGGCGCGCATCACTTCACCCGGCTTGTCGCCCGGAGCCATGAAGATAGGATCAAGACCTGGGATCAGCTCCCAGCCGAGCAGGAATTTAACCACCGCTGCTGCCAGGCCGATGGTGATCAGCGCCACCAGGAATTTCGCGAAAATCTGGAAGCCGTTGATCATTTTTTCCGGGATGAATTTCAGTCCCAGCGCCACCAGCACAGCCACGATCAACACCGGGATCATATTCATCAGGATCAGCGCGAAGGTGAACTCCACCGGCTGCCCGTTGATTTCGACGCCGGAGTACATCGCAATCAAACCGCCCGCAATACAACCAATCGGAATGGTGACAATACCCGCCAGCACGCCCAGCGCCAGATAACGACGGTCAGACGGTTCAATAATCCCCAGCGCAACCGGAATGGAGAAGACCAGCGTCGGCCCCATCATCGCCCCGAGGATCAGGCCAGAGTACAGCCACGCCGCAACGTCGCCGCCCGCCAGTTCTTTCGCCAGGAAGAAGCCGCCCATATCGCACGCCAGCAGCGTTCCGGCAAACATCGACGGGTTCGCGCCCAACATTTCATACAGCGGAATAATCACCGGCCCGAGCACATGCGCCAGAACCGGCGCCAGCGCGGTCATACCAACCATCGCCAGACCCAGTGCGCCCATCGCCATAAAACCTTCTTCAAACTGGCCGCCCGATCCCTCAATACTCTTACCGAATTTACCGAGGAAGCGTGCCGAACCGCCGAACTGCGACAGGATCCTGTCCACGGCGGCAATCAGCATAAAGAACATCATGATGTACATGATGATTTCGTTAATTCCCATAGCCCCTACTCCCTGTCATTTGTGATTTGTAGGCCGGATAAGACGTTTACGTCGCCTCCGGCATTAACGCCGTGTTATTGCCGGATGACGGTGCGAGCACCTTATCCGGCCTACAGGCATTACCCAGCAGCCGCGTACAGGTCGATGATCTGTGCCTGCGTGGCGGTGCGTGGGTTACTGCGAATACAAATATCCTCCAGCGCAGCGTGAGCCCATGCGCTGTACTGCTCGGGCTTTGCCCCAACGTCAGAGAGTCGTTTGGTCTGGCCCACTTCGCTAATCAACTCGCTGACCGCGTTGATAGCATCACGATCGTCCGATTTCTTGTTGGTTAACGCGCGTCCGATATGGCTGAAGCGCTCACGACACACCATGCGGTTGAACCCCATTACCGTAGGAAGCAGCATGGCGTTAGCCTGTCCGTGTGGAATGTGCAACGTCGCCCCCGGCTGGTGCGCCATCGCATGGCACAGGCCAAGCCCAGCGCTGGAAAACGCCATCCCGGCCATACAGGAAGCCAGCAGCATGCTTTCGCGCGCCGCCAGATCCTGACCGTAGCCGACGGCCTTCGGCAGCGATTTACCGATCATCGCTATCGCGCCAATCGCCAGGCTGTCGGTAAACGGCGTCGCGTTCAGCGCGCTATACGCTTCAACGGCGTGCGTCAGTGCATCAATCCCAGTCATCGCCGTTACGTGTGCAGGCACGCCTTCCGTCAATGCGGCGTCAAGGATCGCCACATCCGGCATCAGGGTTGCGTGGGCCAGCACTTTTTTGAGTCCGGTCACGGCGTCGATAATCACCGTGACGTTCGTGGTTTCTGAACCCGTTCCGGCGGTAGTCGGTACGGCAATCAGCGGCAGACGCGGGCGTAACACGCTACGCTCGTCCATGTCAGCCAGCGTCTGGGTAGGATTGGTCACCAGCAACGCCACTGCCTTGGCGGCATCCAGCACGGAACCGCCGCCGAAAGCCACGACACCGTCGCACTTTGATTCACGCAGTTGCGCGACTGCCGCGCAGACGTCCGTAATGCACGGTTCACCTACCGGACAAGGCCACAGCGTCATTGCCACACCTTTCATCGCCAGGCTGCGCTCCAGTGCGGCGGTCATCCCCGCCTGATGCAGAAAGCTGTCAACCATGACGAACATATGCGTCAGTCCGCGCGTTTGTGCTTCCTGTCCGCAGGTACTGAGCGCTCCCAGTCCACATAACGTAACCGGGGGAACGCTAAACGTTTTTACGCGTTGCAGATTCAGGGTATCGAATGCCTGAAAGAGCGCGGTCTGCAATTCAGCTTGCATAGATTCCTTCCGCTTTTTCTTTTCCGCTGTTTGCAATCGCCAGCGGAGTCATAAACAGGCTGTGCTGGGGTAAATGCACCTGCAGTTCCGGGAAACGCTTACGGAACAGTTCATCAACGCCCGGCTGCATACAGGAGCCACCCGCCAGCCACAAATCAGCGACACTCTGTCCGGCAATATGGTGCGCCACGATTTCTGCCATCTTTTCGTAGACAGGCTTCACCACCGGCCAGATTTCTTTGCCATTGCTGCGCTTGTACTGCTCGGCTTCCTCCAACTGGATACGACGGTTCCCGGCCAGCGTCAGAGAGATATGGTGCCCGCCGGTCGCTTCATCAGCGGAGTAAGTCACTTTTCCCTGTTTAACAATTGCAATCCCGGTAGTGCCACCACCAATATCCACCACTCCGGCGTTATCAAGCTGCAACAGATCCGCCACCGCGGTTGGTTCGTCGAGGACATGGCTCACTTCAAGCCCGGCAGACTCCAGCACGTTAATAGAGATGCGTGGGTCAGTTCCCGGTGGAAACGAGGTTGCCGCATGGGTAAAACGGCAACCCAGCTGTTGTTCGAGCGTATCGAGATGGCGACGAACGATGGTCACCGCACCAAAGAAATCCCAGACGATGCCATCGCGCACGACATCGGCCCAGTCCAGGCAAACCGCGACCGGCTGTCCGTCACTGTCCACAACCATCGACACCACATCACACGTTCCCAAATCAATGCCCAACCACAGCGGTGAATCGCTCTTTGCGGGCGTCTGGTTACATAGCGTTGCCGCTTTTAGCAGTCTGGGTGTCAACCAACGTTGTTCGTCGTGCGCCATCTCATTTACTCCTTATACAATTCTGAAGGCGTCTACCAACACACAGCGACGCAGACGCACAAACGTACGCGCACTGGTCACCCCTTCCCCGGTTGGTGTGGTAATGGTCATCGTGGTCCAGCCTTCACCGCCCAGTCCAAGACCGGCAATGCACGGTCCGTTCTTAACGAAGATGCTGGTATCAATAGCGTTTGCCATACGGTTCATATTTTCGATATTGCGTGAGTGCATCGCCGCCGTATGGTGGCAGCCGCCTTCCAGCTTGACCGCCAGTTCAATGGCTTCATCGACGTTGGCAACCCGTACGACCGGCAGCACCGGCATCATCAGTTCGGTAACGGCAAACGGATGCGTCGCGGAGGTTTCGACGAATAACAGACGGGTTTGCTCCGGTACGTTCAGACCAATCGCCGCAGCGATTTTTCCGGCATCGCGCCCGACCCAGTCACGACTGACTGTGCCTTTACCGCGCTCATCGATATTTTTCAGCAGCACCGGCTGCAGCTGTTCGGCCTGAGCCGCGGTCAGTTTCACCGCATGCTGGCTTTCCATCAGACGCATCAGTTCATCAGCGACGCTATCGACCACGATCAGCACTTTTTCGTCGGCGCAGATGATGTTGTTGTCAAACGATGCACCTTTGACTATCGACTGCGCCGCGCGTGCCAGGTCAGCCGTTTCATCAACCACCACTGGCGGATTACCCGCACCAGCGGCAATCAGACGTTTGTTGGTGTGCTTACGCGCGGCGTCCACTACGGCTTCACCACCGGTCACCACCAGCAGGCCGATACCTGGGTACTTGAACAGACGCTGGGCAGTCTCGATATCCGGGTTGGCAACCGTCACCAACAGGTTTGCCGGACCGCCTGCGGCAACCACCGCCTGGTTAAGCAGAGTGATAGCGCGCTGAGAGACTTTTTTCGCCGCCGGATGCGGTGCGAAAACCACGCTGTTACCAGCGGCAATCAGGCTGATGGCGTTGTTAATGACGGTCGCGGCCGGGTTGGTGGATGGGGTTACCGAGGCCACCACGCCCCACGGCGCGTTTTCAATCAGCGTCAGACCGTTATCGCCGGTCAGAACCTGTGGAGACAGGCATTCCACACCCGGCGTGCCGCGCGCCTGCGCCACGTTTTTGGCAAATTTATCTTCGACACGTCCCATGCCGGTTTCAGTGACGGCAAGTTCCGCTAATTCTCTGGCGTGCTTTTCGCCCGCCTCACGTAGAGCCGTGATAGCCAGTTGGCGCATGGCGACGCTTTTCAGCCCCTGCTGGGCCAGTTTTGCTGCCGCCACTGCGTCATCCAGGGAGGCAAAAACGCCCATTTCTTGAACGGCACTGACGGGTTGGCTGCTGTCTTTCATTTTCAGCAGTACCGCTTTCACGACCTGTTCAATATCCTGTTGATTCATGATTTTCTGCCTTATTTATGGAAGATCACCTGACCACCTGCCACCACTTCATCGACAATGCCAATCACGCACAGATCGACAGGCGATGATTCATTCCGGTGCGCCTGACGGGCGGAGCTTCCGCTGACCAGCAGCACCCACTCTCCGGTTCCCGCCCCGATGCTGTCGATAGCAACAGCACATTGCCCATCGGGATTTCCCTGGGCGTCAATCATTTCCACCATCAGCAACTTGTCGTGCGCGAGCCCCTGATGGCGTACGGTACAAACAATTTGTCCTGTAACGATTGCCAGTTTCATACGCGCCTCCGTGGCATATTTCAGGTAAAACCTCCCCCTACCCTCCGCAGAAGGTAATGTGAAAAGGAGAGAGGGTGACGCCAGCAATGAAGTCTGTGGCGTCACATGGACGACTTACATGTCGTTGCTGTCGCCTTTAAAGCTGATCGGGAACACTTCTTCCAGATCGCCGTGCGGACGTGGGATCACGTGTACTGAAACCAGCTCGCCAATACGCTGTGCTGCCGCAGCACCTGCGTCCGTTGCAGCTTTACATGCCGCTACGTCGCCACGGACCATGGCAGTGACCAGACCGCCACCGATCTGCTTCACGCCAACCAGTTTCACGCGTGCCGCTTTAACCATTGCGTCAGAAGCCTCAATCAGTGCAACCAGGCCCCGGGTTTCAATCATTCCTAATGCTTCCATTGTGTTTTCCTCTCATTAAGGGGTCCAGAACGGGACCTAAACAACCAGTGTTTGTGAGGCGTTTTCACGACTCACGTCAGTCTGGCGCGGCACTGCTGCCACCAACGCCAGTTCGATAATTTCCTGTACGCTACAGCCACGAGAGAGATCATGAAGCGGTGCGGCAAGCCCTTGAATCAACGGACCTACTGCGCGATACCCTCCCAGACGCTGAGCGATTTTGTAGCCAATATTGCCTGCCTCGAGCGATGGGAAGACCATCACATTGGCATTGCCCTTTAACGGACTGGCGGGCGCTTTTTGCGCAGCGACATCCGGAACAAAGGCGGCATCAAATTGCAGTTCTCCGTCCACGGTAAGCTGCGGGGCACGCTCACGAACGATCTCGGTCGCCTGCTGCACGTTAGCGACGTTAGGATGGCGAGCACTGCCATTGCTTGAAAACGACAGCATGGCGACGCGCGGCTCTTCACCAGTGAT
The DNA here is from genome assembly GCF_030332565.1 of Citrobacter sp. Cpo109. Lineage (NCBI taxonomy): Bacteria > Pseudomonadati > Pseudomonadota > Gammaproteobacteria > Enterobacterales > Enterobacteriaceae > Citrobacter > Citrobacter sp. Cpo109. The sequence goes on along the minus strand of NZ_JAOWHQ010000051.1, from coordinate 150,331 downwards.
CGCCTGCCATGTCTGTGCGCTGGCAATCGCAATATCCGCCAACTGTGCGGCGGTGGGCTGCGGTACGACGCTGCAATCGGCAAAGCCTAATGACGGCCCAAGGTACTGCGGCAGCATCAGGAAAATTGACGACAGCGTTTTACAGCCAGGCTGTAGCCCGATAATGCGTAATCCGGCACGCAGCACGTTCGCTGTTGATGAGAGATTGCCGGCAATACAGACGTCAGCTTTACCCGCGCTGACCATTGCAGCGGCGAACATCAGCGGATCGTTGAGTTTTTCCAGCGCATCCGCAGGCGTTTTATCTCCCGCGCGGGCCAGCCAGCGCAGCGCAAACTCTTCGCGCATTGGCTGATTGCTTTGCGGATCGATAACCTGAATACCATCCATTGCCACCCGGTGGCTGAGGGCAAACTGGCGCAGCGCAAACGGACTGGCGACGAGAATGGGATGTGCCAGACCGTGCTGATGCAGGTAATTCGCCGCCTTCAGCACCCGGACATCCAGCGCATCCGGGAACACCACCCGTGCAGGTGAGCGTTGGGCGAGTTGACGAGCACGTTCAATGATCATTGCTTCTCCCCCAGTCGCTGTTGAATTTGGTTAACCGTCAGCGGATGCTTCGCAACGCTCAGAATCATCATCACGTAGACCGTACTGGAAAGGCGATTGAGCGCCTGCATAATGTCCGGTCGCATAACCTCAAAACTGCGAGTGATGAACACCTGGGCCGCCACCGTCTCCGTTTCACGGACTTTGGTACGCAGCAAATTAAGCAGCGCGCAATCACGTCCGTGGCTGGCCTCCGGCACCAGATGGTCGTGGTCCAGATAGCGCAGCGGTTGATGCGAAAGACGGTGTAAATCTTCGTCACTTAAACCCACGACAGCTTGTGCTGCCAGCGGCTCATCCATGGCATCAGCGCGCATAATATTGCCCAGGCGCGAGCGGATATCCGCCAGCCACGGCTGCCACGGTTCTGCCATCTCAATCTGCAACCACACGGCCAGGGCGATGGTGCTGTCCAGCGCGGCGCGAAATCCCAGACGCGGATCGCTTTTGGCGACCATCTTGTCCGCCGTCAGATGCGTCAGGGTGTCCGGTTTCTTCACCACCGGTTGATGACACAGTTCGCAGCTGGCCTGTGGATGTGTATCGCTGCTGGTTAATCCATGCACCGGCTGCGGCTGCTGTTCTTCGTCATCAATAAACAGGCTGCCCTGCTCGTCGATAAACTTAATACGCAGATGTCGGCTTTCCAGTAATTCCCGGGCAGACGGCGTCAGGCGAGCGTCAGCGGGGAGATGAATTTCAGCCCCTTCGCTGAGCGTATGATTCGCTCTGAGCCATGCTTCGGTAATGAAATCCTTCATACATCCGCCTTAGCAGGACTGCCAGTTCGCAGGCCAGGCCACATACAGAAACTTCACCGTCGATGGCGTACCAAATTCGATGCTGGAACCTTTCGGGATAAACATTACGTCCCCGGCTTTTGCAATCATGGTTTCGCCTTCGTGGCGAACGTGCAGCTCGCCTTCCAGAATCATGTCGATTTCGTCGTAGTTCAGCGTCCATGGGAAAAAGGCGTTATCCCACTGCATAAACCCGGCGGCCATACTGCTACCGTCCTGGTCGGTCACCAGATCGGTTAAGCCCACGCAGTGCGGCTGCGCGCCGTCAAAACGACCAAACTTCACGCTGCTGCCGTCGATGACTTTGACGCCGCCTTTGCCGGTTACCGAGTTAAAACTCGGCTGCATTCCGCCCTGTTCCAGCGACTGCTTCTCCTTCATAACTTTGTCCATCAGCTGGGCGACCAGGCTTTCGGTAAACTGCCCTTCCGGTAACTGCGCAATGATGGTTTCGCGAATGCGCTGGCTTTCCGTTTTGCCATCATCAACCGCCGCCGGTACAGCAGCAGTTGGCGCGGATTCATCGCATTCACTGATGGTAACGCCCAGCAGCTCCGCAACTTCGCGCGCCTCCGGGGTGATGATGCTGGCGCGCAGAACAACCGACATTTCCTGTTCGCCGCGTGCGTGGGCCGCACGAATATCATTAGCTGTGATGAGTTTTTTCACCTGCCCTTTCCTCCTTTTGGCTGAGCTCAGTCAGATAATCCACCAGGTGCTGCACGCTGCGCGGGTCATGGCTATTGAGCTCAAAAATCGGCTCCTGAAACCCCATCCCGCGAAGTAGTTGTCGCGTTGCGGCGACGTCGGCATCCGGCATGTCCGTTTTACTGATAACGGCGATTTGTCGTTTACTGGCGCCGATATCCAACAGCCCGGCAGGTAAGCGACTTTCTTTATCATTTGCCGCGTGTATATAAATCAACGTATCGACATCCTGCAGCGTGGTAATTAAGGCGTGATACCAGCGTGGATGGCTGAAATATTCCCCTGGCGTGTCGATATCGCCATTTTCATTAAACTCCACGGCCTGAGTTTTTCGGGCGAGGGAATAATTCCCCTGTAGCGCATTAAAGAGCGTTGTTTTCCCCGCCCCCACCGTACCGACAAACGCAATACGTTTCATCGCCGCCTCTGATTAACTTTTTGTCAGATTGCACAAAGTGAAATTTAATAACCGACCCAGACCGCTTACCGTCTGTAATAACGCTTCCTCTACCGCGCCTACTGAGCCGTAGATAACCAGCGCACCGCTGAATCTATCGAGAAAGCCGATATGTACATCTGCCGCCTTCATGGCTAAATCACCGGCAATCATCGCGGTTTCACCTGGCGTCAGCGTCATGATGCCGATGGCACCCGCTTCGGGAACGCCGATCTTTTTCGCTAATTCCTCGCCGGGGTGCGCAATGAGATGCGCCAGCGTGACCTGTTTCCCCGGCACAAATTCCTGAATAATGCGTTCTTTTTCCATTGCTCACCGCCTCCGCTAAAACTGCCCTCATCGTGGCAATTTTTTGTCAGAGTAAATAACAAAATTCGGCAACCAGGTTTAAAAGGTGAAGTAGATCACTAAGAAAGGGAAAATAAAAAGGCGCGGGAGAAACCCGCGCCGGAAATAAATTAAAGTGAAATTACAGCGGCTGCGTTTGGGCTTCTACAACCGCCAGCGCCACCATATTAACGATACGACGAACAGAGGCGATCGGCGTTAATACGTGAACCGGTTTCGCAACCCCCATCAGCACCGGGCCAACCGTTACGCCTTCAGAACTGGAAACGCGTAGTAAGTTGTAACTAATACGGGCCGCTTCCATATTTGGCATCACCAGAATATTCGCTGAGCCTTTCAACGGACTGTCCGGCATGCGGTCATTACGGATGCTTTCCACCAGCGCGGCGTCGCCGTGCATTTCGCCGTCAATCATCAACTCTGGCGCGCGCGCCTTAATCAGCTCCAGCGCGTCGCGCATTTTGCTGGCCGACGGACAGTTAGAGGAACCAAAGTTGGAGTGCGACAGCAACGCCACCTTCGGTTCGATACCAAAGCGACGCACGGTCTCTGCCGCCATCACGGCGATTTCCGCCAGTTGCTCAGGCGTAGGATCGTCGTTGACGTAGGTATCGGCGATAAAGGTGTTACCGCTTGGCAGCAGCAAGGCGTTCATCGCCCCGGCAGTATGCACGCCGTCGCGATGACCAAATACCTCTTTCACCACGCTGAAGTGCTCATGGTAGTCGCCAATCGTACCGCAGATCATCGCATCCGCTTCGCCGCGCTGTACCATGATTGCGCCGATCACCGTGGTGTTGGCGATCACCGCACGCTGCGCCTGCTCTTGGGTAATCCCACGACGCTTCATAATCTGGTAGTACTCGCTCCAGTACTCTTTAAAGCGCGGATCGGACTCATTGTTGACGATTTCAAAATCGACGCCCGCTTTGATCTGCAGACCCAGTTTCTGGATGCGCATTTCAATAACGCTTGGACGACCGATCAGGATCGGCTTCGCCAGCCCTAACGTGATCAGCTCCTGGGTAGCGTGCAGTACGCGCGCTTCTTCCCCTTCGGTCAGCACCACGCGCTTCGGCGCTTTGCGTGCCAGGGAGAAAATCGGCTTCATGAACAGGTTGGTTTTGTAGACGAACTCGGTCAGCTTATCGATGTAAGCGTCAAAGTCGGCAATCGGACGCGTTGCCACGCCGGAGTCCATCGCCGCTTTCGCTACAGCAGGGGCGATTTTGACGATCAGACGCGGGTCGAACGGTTTCGGAATGATGTATTCCGGGCCGAAGCTCAGGTCCTGATCGCCATAAGCAGAGGCCACCACTTCACTCTGCTCGGCATGCGCCAGCTCAGCAATGGCGTGCACCGCCGCCAGTTTCATCTCTTCGTTGATGGCCGTCGCACCAACGTCCAGCGCACCGCGGAAGATGAACGGGAAGCACAGGACGTTGTTAACCTGGTTCGGGTAGTCTGAACGACCGGTACAGATGATGGCGTCGGAACGCACCTCTTTTGCCAGCGGCGGCAGGATTTCCGGCTCCGGGTTGGCGAGTGCCAGAATCATTGGCGCACGCGCCATCTTCTTAACCATTTCCTGCGTCAGCACTTTCGGGCCCGAGCAGCCGAGGAAAATATCTGCGCCATCAATGACATCATCCAGCGTGCGCTTACCATCATCCACCACCGCGTAAGCCGCTTTGGTTTCCGCCATGTTCGGTTCGCGGTCTTTGTAAATCACGCCTTTGGAGTCACAGACCACAATATTGTGTTTCTGCATACCCAGCGCTACCAGCAGGTTCATACAGGCAATCGCCGCCGCACCTGCACCAGACACCACCATGCGCACGTCAGAGATATTTTTCTCAACCACCCGCAGACCGTTCAGAATTGCGGCAGTACTGATGATTGCCGTACCGTGCTGGTCATCGTGGAAGACCGGAATATTCATGCGTTCGCGCAGTTTTTGCTCAATGTAGAAGCACTCTGGCGCTTTAATATCTTCGAGGTTGATACCGCCAAACGTGGGCTCCAGGGCCGCAACCACATTGATAAACTTATCCGGATCGAGTTCATCGACTTCAATGTCGAACACGTCGATCCCGGCGAATTTCTTAAACAGAACGCCTTTACCTTCCATCACCGGTTTGCCGGCCAACGCGCCAATGTTGCCGAGACCCAGCACCGCTGTGCCGTTGGAAATAACCGCAACCAGGTTGCCGCGCGCGGTGTATTTGTAGGCTGCCAGCGGGTCCTTTTCAATTTCAAGACACGGTGCAGCCACGCCCGGCGAGTAGGCCAGCGCCAGGTCGCGCTGCGTTGCCAGAGGCTTGGTCGGAGAAACCTGGATTTTACCGGGTACCGGAAATTCGTGGAAATCGAGGGCGCTTTGTTTTAACTGGTCATCCATCTTGTTGTTCCTTTCACGTATCTATCAAAAAAGTGGCGCGGGTAACCATTCTACTGAGCCGCACATTATCACCTCAGTCAACGGTACAAACTTTGAAGGTCCCCAAACTCTCACCATTCAAAGAAAGAATTTGTTATCAATTTATAACAACCATGTTACCTGCTTAATCCAGCAATACCATGCTTGTCTGCTATGCTTTTTGCTGACAACGGCCGCAATTTTCCCAAAAGTGTGAATCACAACACGCATCTAACACTTTACTTTTCAAGGAGTATTTCCTATGACCCGTAAAGAGCTTGCCAATGCCATTCGTGCGCTAAGTATGGATGCCGTCCAAAAAGCAAACTCCGGCCACCCTGGAGCACCAATGGGGATGGCCGATATCGCCGAAGTGCTGTGGAACGATTTTCTACGCCATAACCCGGCCGATCCCACCTGGTACGATCGTGACCGGTTTATTCTGTCCAACGGCCACGCCTCAATGCTGCTTTACAGCCTGTTGCATCTTTCCGGTTACGACCTGCCGATCGAAGAATTAAAGAACTTCCGTCAGCTCCATTCGAAAACGCCAGGTCACCCGGAAATTGGCTACACACCGGGCGTGGAAACCACCACCGGACCGCTGGGCCAGGGGTTAGCCAACGCCGTCGGCATGGCCATTGCCGAGCGAACGCTGGCAGCGCAGTTTAACCAGCCAGACCATGAGATTGTTGACCACTTTACCTGGGTCTTTATGGGCGACGGCTGTCTGATGGAGGGTATTTCACACGAGGCTTGTTCGCTGGCGGGCACGTTGGGGCTTGGCAAACTCATCGGCTTCTACGATCACAACGGCATCTCGATTGATGGCGAAACCGACGGCTGGTTTACCGACGATACTGCAAAACGCTTTGAGGCTTATCACTGGCATGTGGTGCACGAGATTGACGGTCATGACCCTGAGGCGGTGAAAAAAGCCATTCAGGAAGCGCAGGCTGTTACCGATAAACCGTCGCTGATTATCTGCCGCACGGTGATTGGTTTTGGCTCACCAAATAAAGCCGGAAAAGAGGAAGCGCACGGCGCTGCGCTGGGCGAAGAAGAGGTGGCGCTGACCCGGCAGAAACTGGGGTGGCATCATCCTGCTTTTGAGATCCCCAAAGAGATTTACCGGGCGTGGGACGCACGCGAGAAAGGCGAAAAAGTGCAACAGGGCTGGAAGGAGAAATTCGCAGCTTACCAACAAGCCTACCCGGAACTGGCGGCAGAGTTTACTCGCCGGATGAGCGGTGGACTGCCGAAGGAGTGGGAGGCAACAACCCAGAAATATATTACCGAGCTGCAGGCTAATCCGGCCAAAATCGCCACCCGTAAGGCCTCGCAAAATACCCTTAACGCCTACGGGCCTATACTGCCTGAGCTGCTTGGCGGATCGGCGGATCTGGCCCCCAGCAACCTGACCATCTGGAAAGGCTCCTCCTCTCTTAAAGAGGATCATGCAGGAAACTACATCCACTACGGCGTGCGTGAATTTGGCATGACCGCGATTGCCAACGGTATCGCGCACCACGGGGGCTTCGTACCGTACACCGCTACGTTCCTGATGTTTGTCGAATATGCCCGTAATGCTGCGCGCATGGCGGCGCTGATGAAAGCCCGACAAATCATGGTTTATACCCACGACTCAATTGGTCTGGGGGAAGATGGTCCTACGCACCAGGCCGTTGAACAGCTCGCCAGCCTGCGTCTGACGCCTAATTTCAGCACCTGGCGACCATGCGATCAGGTTGAGGCGGCGGTAGGCTGGAAGCTGGCAGTCGAACGTCACGACGGGCCAACCGCGCTGATCCTCTCGCGGCAGAATCTGGCGCAAGTTGAGCGCACGCCTGAGCAGGTACAGCAAATTGCCCGCGGCGGCTATGTGCTGAAGGATGGCGGCGGTAAGCCGGATGTTATTTTGATTGCTACCGGTTCAGAAATGGAAATCACGCTACTGGCAGCGGAAAAACTGACCGGCGAAGGTCGTAACGTGCGGGTGGTTTCTCTGCCCTCAACCGATATCTTCGACGCCCAGGATGAGGCGTACCGGGAATCGGTCCTGCCAGCAAACGTCAGCGCGCGTGTGGCGGTAGAAGCAGGGATTGCCGACTACTGGTACAAATATGTCGGGCTGAAAGGGGCAATTGTTGGGATGACGGGTTATGGGGAGTCGGCTCCGGCGGACAAGCTGTTCCCGTTCTTCGGCTTTACGGTAGATAACATCGTCGACAAAGCGCACAAGGTGCTTAACGCGTGATCCACAATGTGGGCCAGGCATCTGGCCCATGCCAGTTATCGCAGCTTGGCTCCTGGGCATAGCGCACCAGGCGAAAACGTTGCCCGTCGTAGCGCCAGCGGGTCTGGATACCGCAATCTGCCAACCCTCGCCCTTTAGCGAGGGTGACCAGCTCCCGCGACTTCTCGTCAAACGTCGCGTTGGTCAGCTCCATATCGCGACTTTCTGCATCCGTTTTAAACGGCAGGTTTAACCGTACCGCGCGTGAAGTCAACGGAGTCGTACGTGAAACCACCCACGCCAGATCGATGGTGTTATACGCCCCGGCCTCACAGCCAATCATCAGCAGCGCTTTATCATCCGTTAGGGCCGTGACGCGCATCTCGCGACGCAGCGGATCGATAGAGCAGCGAATACCGTTGATCCGCCAGTTACCATAGTCCAGCAGTTCACTGCGCTCCTGCTGTGTGAGAGGCGTTGGCGTTGGATTAATGACCGCTACACCTTTCAGCGCGGGGGCCGGAGGTACGCTGAGCGGAGGCTCGTCACCTTTTTCAATCCATGCGGTTTCGCTCCCCACCCGTTTTTGCTGGGCGTCGATAAACAACAACGCGGCTTTTAGCCCGACCAGCGAAAGGTTTTGCGCACCTTTTTGCAGGCTAATCACCTTCGCGTCCTGTACGGTTTGTAAAAATGCGCTGATGGTGGCGGGATCATCGGTCGTCACCTGCCAGGGAGTTATGCGCCAGTGCTCGCCGCTCAGCGAGAGTGGCGCACCATCCAACAGCAGACGCGGCGCAATATCGCCCTCTTTGACGCTGGACGATTCCAGGCCGCCCAGCTCAATACGCAACACGGCATCGGTATGTGCCCCGGCGCTGCGGCTCAAGGTCATGACCAGGCCGTGGTGCTCCCCGGTATTGCGCGCCACGCAAAAATTTTGGTTATTACACGTCACCTGCCAGTCAGAAAACGCCTGTTGCGCGGGCGCAGCCCACAGCAAACGGGCGGGTAGCAACCCGAGCAGGAAAAGGAGAATAACGCGATAGCGCATGGACGGTACAACCCCGAAGTCAAAACACACAGCCTAAGCGGTATCTTCCTTGCGCGACTGATGTGGCTCAATAAGAATCGTCGGATTGGCCGTAATTTTGTAAAGAAATATAAATCCCGCGCATCAGTCCATGAGATGCGATGACTGCAAATAGTTCAGTAATAGCACCGTTTTACCGTCACGGATCTCACCTGTTTTGATCATTTCCAGCGCCTGTGTGAACGGCAGTTCCAGAACTTCAATATCTTCATCTTCCACGCCGCCACCCGCGTTTGCACGCTGGCTGTCACTGTATTGTGCGATGAAGAAGTGGATTATTTCCGTCACACCGCCCGGCGACATGTATAGCTCAAACAGTTTACGTACTTCACCCACTTCAAAGCCGGTCTCTTCAATCGCCTCTTTGCGAATGCACGCTTCCGGTTCGTCGTTATCCAGCAGCCCGGCGCAGGTTTCAATCAGTTGACCGTCTTCGTTACCGTTGACCCATGTCGCAACGCGAAACTGGCGGATGAGCACCACCGTTTTCTTCTCCGGGTTATACAGCAGGATTGTGGCGCCGTTGCCACGATCGTAAACCTCACGTTTGTGACGGATCACCTCTCCATTCTTACGGGTCAGGTCATAAGTGATATTGCGCAGGACGAAGTAGTTATCGGAAAGGACTTTATCTTTGATGAGGGTAATTTTTTGCGACATACCGGCTCCACAGCAAGAAGTGAGAAATAATACTACGCCGTGAAACCGGGTTTGTCTTGGAACAATGTAGGCCTGATAAGCAAAGCGCCATCAGGCATTCATGCGGCACATTGCCGGATGGCAACGCTAACGCGTTTTATCCGGCCTGCTCGCCGATTAATGAGATTTGACTGATTTTACGCCCAGCCAGTCGACGATCCCCTGGGCAGCATGCCGCCCTTCCGCCATAGCCGTCACCACCAGGTCTGCACCGCGTACAGCGTCACCACCGGCAAAGATTTTCGGGTTACTGGTTTGATAACGGTATGCACTTTCAACATCGGCGGCAATGCGCCCCCAGTTATCGACCTTAACGCCATGCGACTCCAGCCACGGCATGCCGTGTGGGTGAAAGCCAAACGCCATGATCACCGCATCTGCGGGCATAACAAACTCACTCCCGGCGATGGGAACCGGGCGACGACGGCCCTGCGCATCAGGTTCGCCAAGTTGGGTTCGTAAGAAACGCACGCCGCTGACTCGCCCATCGGCATGCAGCACCAGCTCAACCGGCTGGACGTTAAACTCGAAGCTTGCCCCCTCTTCCCGGGCGTTCTTCACCTCTTTTTTTGAGCCGGGCATGTTGGCTTCATCACGACGATAGGCGCAGGTCACCTGGCTTGCGCCATGACGCAGGGCGGTTCGCACACAGTCCATTGCCGTATCGCCTCCGCCCAGCACAACCACGTTTAGTCCGGCGGTATCGATAAACGGTTCTTCAGGCAGTTCCTCCAGCCCCATCACCTGCTTGGTGTTGGCAATCAGGAACGGCAGCGCATCATACACGCCAGGCGCATCTTCATTTGGCAGGTCCGCCTTCATGGAACGATAGGTTCCTACGCCCACGAACACGGCATCGTAATCCTCCAGCAGCTTTTCAAGCGCGACATCCTTACCCACTTCACAGTTAAGTTCAAAATGAATGCCCATGGCGCTGAAGATTTCACGGCGACGCGCCAGCAGCGATTTGTCCAGCTTGAAGGCCGGAATACCGAACGTCAGCAAACCGCCAATTTCAGGATGGCGATCGTAAACGGTGGCGCTGACGCCGCTGCGCGCCAGCACATCCGCACAGGCCAGACCCGCCGGACCCGCACCGATGATGGCAACACGCTTGTCCACTTTCTGCACATGGCTTAAGTCCGGTCGCCATCCTTTACTCAGCGCCCGATCGGAGATGTAACGCTCAATATTACCGATGGTGACTGCGCCATGCTCGCTACGCACCGTGCATGCCCCTTCGCAGAGTCGATCCTGCGGGCAAACGCGTCCGGTCACCTCCGGCAGGCAGTTGGTCTGGTGAGAAAGCTCAACCGCCGCGTCGATATTCCCGGCTTTGACCAGTTCAATCCACTGCGGAATGTGGTTATGCAGTGGACAGGTCCATTCGCAGATACTGTGGTCGCCGCATTTCAGGCAGCGAGAGGCTTCGCGCTCCGCCTGTGCCGTACGAAACGGCAGATAGATCTCTTCAAAGCTGGTTTTCCGGGCTTCAATCGCCAGTTTATCCGGTTCACCACGCGCAGGCGTCGCCTGCATTTGCTCACGTTTAGTGATGACATGTGGAACAAAATCGGTAGTGCTGGCATGCCATGGCTGGCTTTCCAGACTTGCGGTACGCAGCCTGCGCGCTTTTGACAGACCGGTAAGCGAATTTTCCGTCACCAGCTGTAACGCCTGCGCCGGACAGTTCTCTACGCAGGCGGGTCCCTGTTCACGCCCCTGGCACAGATCGCATTTGTGCGCGGTAGCTTTCACCTTCCCTTTGGCGACGGGAGTGAGTACGATCTGCATCGTGCCGAAAGGACAGGCAACGACGCACGATTTGCAGCCAATGCACTTTTGTGAGTTCACCTGAACGCTGTCGTTATCATGGCTAATTGCCCCGTTTGGGCAACTTCTGGCGCAGGGTGCATCTTCGCAGTGGTGACAGGTCACCGCGCTGCGCTGCTGCTGATGCTTAATGACGGTAATTCGGGGCTGAAAATGCCGTTGGTCCAGGACATGCTGTTCGCCATTGTGAGCCATGACGCAGGCGACCTCACAGGCATGGCATCCCAGGCACTGCTGGCTATTGACCATAATAAAACGATTCATGGCTTCCTTCTTTTTTGGTTGCAAAAACCTTATTCTTTATAAGAGTGTTATTAACCGACACGGAAGGAAGCGGCAATGTTCATTTGCCCAGGAAGCACAACTATTTATCCAGAACCTGTGGCAGATCAATTTATTTCATCGCATATGAAATTGTGTTTCAGTTACCATCCAGTTTCATGGCGTTTTATTAACATTTATCAAATACACCGCATCGTTCACGCTGTTTTCAGGCGCGACGTGTATTGTGTGAGGATGCACAAGTGACGGTAAAGCGTCCGGTCTCGGCCAGTCTGGCTAAAGCTTTTTTCTACATAGTGCTGCTGTCAATTCTCTCAACGGGTATTGCGCTGCTCACGCTGACCAGCAGCTTGCGAGATGCCGAAGCCATCAACGTTGCTGGCTCGTTGCGCATGCAAAGCTACCGTCTGGGTTACGATCTACAAAGCCAGAGCCCGCAGCTTAACGCCCACCGCCAGCTTTTCCAGCAGGCGCTAAACTCGCCAGCACTACAGAATCTGAACGCGTGGTATGTGCCACAAGCGGTAAAAAGCCGCTATGGACGTCTGCATGCTAACTGGCTGGAAATGAACGCACGCCTGGTCGACGGCGATTTGAAATGGTACCAGGCCAACATCAACAACTACGTCGATCAGATCGATCTCTTCGTGCTGGCGTTGCAGCATTATGCCGAACGCAAAGTGATGCTGGTATTTGGCATCTCGCTGGCGGGCGGGATAGGCATATTCACCCTCGTCTTCTTTACCCTGCGGCGCATTCGCCAGCAGGTGGTGCGTCCGCTGAATAAACTGGTGATGGCCAGTCAGCAAATTGAACACGGTCAGTTTGATATCCCACCGCTGGATACCGGTTTGCCCAATGAACTGGGATTGCTGGGCAAAACGTTTAGCCAGATGTCGAGTGAATTACACAAGCTGTATCGTTCGCTGGAAGCGTCTGTGGCCGAGAAAACTCACGATCTCCACGAAGCCAATCGCCGTCTGGAGGTGTTGTATCAGTGCTCCCAGGCGTTAAATACCAGCCAGATTGACGTGCACTGCTTCCGCCATATTTTACAGATCGTCCGCGAACATGACGCCGCGTATTTCCTTGAACTCACCGTCGGTGATAACTGGCGGATTAGCGAAGGGACTAAAAGCCTCGAGCTGCCGATGCAGATCCTGCCTGTCACCATGCAGGAAACCGTCTACGGCGAACTGCACTGGCAAAGTCCAAACGTCAGTGCTTCTACTCCGCTGCTCAACAGCGTCTCCTCGATGCTGGGACGTGGGTTGTACTTCAACCAGGCGCAAAAACATTTTCAGCAGCTGTTGTTAATGGAGGAGCGAGCGACAATTGCACGCGAGCTGCACGACTCGCTGGCGCAGGTGCTCTCTTATTTACGCATTCAGCTCACGCTGCTGAAGCGTTCAATTCCGGAAGATAACGCCCCGGCGCAAAGCATTATGGCGGATTTCTCTCAGGCGCTGAACGATGCCTACCGTCAGCTACGCGAACTGCTCACCACCTTCCGTCTGACCTTACAGCAGGCAGACTTACCCTCCGCCCTGCATGAAATGTTGGAAACGCTGCAAAATCAAACCTCAGCTAAACTCACACTCGACTGTCGGTTACCCACGCTAGCGTTGGATGCGCAAATGCAGGTGCATCTGTTGCAGATCATCCGTGAAGCGGTGCTGAACGCCATTAAGCATGCGAGTGCGAGCGAAATTGCCGTCAGCTGCGTAACGGCTCCGGACGGCAACCACACGGTTTATATCCGCGATAACGGCATCGGCATTGGCGAGCCGCATGAGCCTACAGGGCACTATGGACTCAATATTATGCGTGAGCGGGCGGAAAGACTAAGCGGCACGTTGACCTTCTCTCAACCTTCCGGAGGGGGAACGTTGGTGAGCATCAGTTTCCGTTCGGCTGAATCAGACAGTGAGCTAACGTAAAGAACCGCAAAGCGCCGTCGAGTCTGGATCCAGGCCTGACGGCGTTGGCACGAAAGGTATGCTGTAAACGGGCATGATAATTTACATTATCTTCTTTTTTTCTCCACGTTTGACCCGTACCTTGCCGCTAAAGTGAAGCAAGCCATACCCATAACGATACGCAGAAACACGAGGTCCTCTTTTAATGGCGAATTTTTTCATCGATCGCCCCATTTTTGCCTGGGTGTTAGCTATCCTGTTGTGCCTGACAGGAGCCCTGGCTATTTTTTCACTGCCCGTTGAGCAATATCCCGATCTGGCACCGCCAAACGTGCGGGTCACCGCCAACTATCCCGGCGCTTCGGCTCAGACTCTGGAAAACACCGTCACCCAGGTTATCGAGCAGAACATGACCGGTCTCGATAACCTGATGTACATGTCATCGCAGAGCAGCGGGACAGGTCAGGCGACGGTTACGTTGAGCTTTGTTGCCGGAACCGATCCTGACGAGGCCGTCCAGCAGGTGCAAAACCAACTGCAATCGGCAATGCGTAAACTGCCGCAGGCGGTACAGGATCAGGGGGTCACGGTGCGTAAGACCGGGGACACCAATATTCTGACTATCGCCTTTGTCTCCACCGATGGCTCAATGGATAAGCAGGACATCGCCGACTATGTCGCCAGTAACATTCAGGATCCGCTTAGCCGTATTAACGGCGTGGGAGATATTGACGCTTACGGCTCACAGTACTCCATGCGTATCTGGCTTGACCCGGCCAAACTGAACAGTTTCCAGATGACCGCTAAAGATGTGACCGACGCTATCGAGTCACAGAATGCGCAGATTGCCGTCGGACAACTTGGCGGTACGCCTTCGGTGGACAAGCAGGCGCTGAACGCGACGATCAACGCCCAGTCGCTACTACAGACTCCGGATGAATTCCGCGCCATTACGCTACGCGTCAACCAGGATGGCTCAGAAGTTAAACTGGGCGATGTGGCGACGGTCGAAATGGGTGCTGAAAAGTATGATTACCTCAGCCGCTTTAATGGAAATCCTGCCTCCGGCCTGGGCGTGAAGCTGGCCTCCGGCGCCAATGAAATGGCGACGGCGGAGCTGGTTATCAACCGTCTGAACGAGCTGTCGCAATATTTTCCGCACGGGCTGGAATATAAGGTGGCATATGAAACCACCTCCTTTGTCAAAGCCTCAATCATTGACGTGGTAAAAACCCTGCTGGAAGCGATCGCGCTGGTATTCCTCGTGATGTACCTATTCCTGCAAAACTTCCGCGCCACGCTGATTCCCACCATCGCCGTTCCCGTCGTCCTGATGGGTACCTTCTCCGTGCTTTACGCCTTTGGCTATAGCGTTAATACCTTGACGATGTTTGCGATGGTGCTGGCGATCGGCCTGCTGGTCGATGACGCCATTGTGGTAGTGGAAAACGTCGAGCGTATTATGAGTGAGGAAGGACTCTCTCCGCGGGAAGCGACACGGAAATCGATGGGGCAAATCCAGGGTGCGCTGGTCGGTATCGCCATGGTGCTGTCAGCGGTGTTTATCCCGATGGCCTTCTTCGGCGGCACTACCGGGGCTATTTACCGTCAGTTCTCGATTACTATCGTCTCCGCTATGGTGCTGTCTGTTCTGGTGGCGATGATCCTGACCCCCGCTCTGTGCGCCACCCTGCTCAAACCGCTGCATAAGGGCGAGCATCACGGACAAACCGGTTTCTTCGGCTGGTTTAACCGGATGTTTAATCGCAACGCCGAGCGCTACGAAAAAGGCGTTGCCAGAATTCTGCACCGCAGTCTGCGCTGGATACTGATCTACGGCCTGCTGCTCGGCGGGATGGTTTTCCTGTTCCTGCGCCTGCCAACCTCCTTCCTGCCGCTGGAAGACCGCGGCATGTTTACCACCTCGGTACAGTTGCCCAGCGGCTCCACGCAGCAGCAAACATTGAAAGTGGTTGAGGAAGTGGAGAAGTATTACTTCACCCATGAGAAAGACAACATTATGTCAGTCTTTTCCACGGTCGGTTCTGGCCCTGGCGGGAACGGTCAAAACGTGGCGCGTATGTTTGTCCGCTTAAAAGACTGGGATGAGCGCGACACCACTACCGGAACCTCTTTCGCCATCATCGAACGTGCGACCAAAGCCTTTAATAAGATTAAAGAAGCCCGCGTCTTCGCCAGCAGCCCTCCGGCTATCAGCGGTCTCGGAAGCTCTGCCGGTTTCGATATGGAGCTGCAGGATCACGCCGGTGCGGGCCATGATGCGTTAATGGCCGCGCGCGACAAACTCATTGAGTTGGCCGGGAAAGACACCTCCCTGACCCGCGTTCGTCATAACGGTCTGGACGACAGCCCGCAGTTGCAAATTGATATCGATCAGCGCAAAGCCCAGGCGCTGGGCGTTTCCATCGACGACATCAACGACACATTGCAAACGGCCTGGGGTTCCAGCTACGTCAATGACTTTATGGACCGGGGCCGTGTGAAGAAGGTTTACGTGCAGGCGGCAGCAAAATATCGCATGCTCCCGGACGACATCAACCTGTGGTACGTACGCAATAACAACGGTGGCATGGTGCCTTTCTCGGCCTTTGCGACTTCACGCTGGGAAACCGGTTCACCACGTCTGGAGCGCTATAACGGCTACTCCGCGGTCGAGATTGTCGGCGAAGCCGCGCCGGGCGTCAGTACCGGTACGGCAATGGACATAATGGAATCGTTGGTGCGCCAGCTGCCGACCGGGTTCGGCCTCGAATGGACGGCGATGTCCTATCAGGAACGGCTGTCGGGTTCTCAGGCCCCCGCCCTGTACGCCATTTCTCTGCTGGTCGTGTTCCTGTGTCTGGCGGCCCTGTATGAAAGCTGGTCGGTACCCTTCTCCGTCATGCTGGTCGTGCCATTGGGGGTTATTGGCGCGCTACTGGCGACCTGGATGCGCGGCCTGGAAAACGACGTTTATTTCCAGGTCGGGTTACTTACCGTTATCGGGCTATCGGCGAAGAACGCAATATTGATTGTTGAATTCGCCAATGAGATGAACGAGAAAGGACACGATCTCCTCGACGCCACGCTCCATGCTTGTCGCCAACGTTTACGCCCAATCCTGATGACCTCACTGGCGTTTATCTTCGGGGTGCTGCCGATGACCATCAGCAGTGGCGCTGGTTCTGGCGGTCAACATGCGGTGGGGACTGGCGTAATGGGCGGGATGATTTCAGCCACAATTCTGGCGATTTACTTCGTTCCCCTGTTCTTTGTGCTGGTGCGCAGACGCTTCCCATTGAAGCCACGCCCAGAATAATCGGACGCAAAAAAGGCGACTTACGTTGAGTCGCCTTTTTTTATCCTTTACAGGATATGAATTTCTTCCAGAAAATTATTTACGAAGCATCACTTCGATAAAGTCTTTCCAGTTCCCCAGTTCACGTTCAATCATAACAACCTCTCTTATTATTATGGGCATTCTACGAAATCATCATCATTAAAAGAAGGCAATTTAACCGATGGTTGCGATTGATTCCTCCAGTGTTTGGGGTTTATGTGATCACTATGCGCTATACCCATAAATTTTATGTGACTTACTGCAATATTTTGAAATATTCATACATCATCTACTACTTTCGCAATTCTGATGGAAAAACAGGCTGATGCAAACAGGCAGATTCTGATTTCTAGTTATACGGTATTTTTTGGAGCTTTCAGGAATCATTATTCACTGTTGTTCAACAATGTTATATTTTTCTATAACGATTGAATGACAATATGTATTATTCATTGCCACAGAATAAAAGAATAAATATTCAAGTTACGTCAATAAGGATTCAAATGATCACCCTTTACGGCATTAAGAATTGCGACACGATTAAAAAAGCCAGACGCTGGTTGGAGGCTCAAGGTATTGACTACCGCTTTCATGATTATCGCGTCGACGGTCTGGACAACACGCTCTTACAGTCCTTTATCAGCGAATTAGGTTGGGAGGCGCTGCTCAATACGCGTGGAACCACCTGGCGTAAACTCGATGAATCCACGCGCAGTCAAATCACCGATGCGGCTTCCGCCGCCGCGTTGATGATTGAAATGCCAGCAATTATCAAACGCCCATTGCTCTGCGCGCCGGGTAAGCCTATGCTGCTTGGTTTCAGTGAATCCAGTTATACTCTGTTTTTTAATGAGGTGTAGTCTATGTCGTGCCCGGTCATTGAGCTGACACAGCAGCTTATTCGCCGTCCTTCCCTGAGCCCGGATGATGCCGGGTGCCAGGCGTTAATGATTGAACGCCTGCGCGCGGTAGGTTTTACCGTTGAGCGAATGGACTTTGGTGACACACAGAATTTTTGGGCATGGCGCGGTAAAGGTGAGACCCTGGCATTTGCCGGTCACACCGACGTAGTGCCTGCCGGCGATGTCGATCGCTGGATCAATCCACCGTTCGAACCGACCATTCGCGATGGCATGTTGTTCGGGCGTGGCGCTGCCGATATGAAGGGTTCACTGGCGGCGATGGTCGTGGCCGCAGAACGTTTTGTCGCCCAGCATCCAAACCATCAGGGTCGTCTGGCCTTTTTGATAACGTCTGACGAAGAAGCCAGCGCCAAAAACGGCACCGTGAAGGTGGTTGAAGCGCTGATGGCGCGTAATGAACGACTGGATTATTGCCTGGTGGGTGAGCCATCCAGCACGGAAATCGTTGGCGACGTGGTGAAAAATGGACGTCGTGGTTCACTGACCTGCAACCTGACCATTCACGGCGTGCAGGGCCACGTAGCCTATCCGCATCTGGCCGATAACCCGGTACACCGCGCGGCCCCCATGCTCAACGAACTGGTGGCGATCGAGTGGGATCAGGGTAACGAATTCTTCCCGGCGACCAGCATGCAGATTGCCAATATCCAGGCTGGAACCGGCAGCAACAACGTTATCCCTGGAGAACTGTTTATCCAGTTCAACTTCCGTTTCAGCACTGAGCTGACCGATGAGATGATTAAAGCACGGGTTCACGCGCTGCTGGAGAAACATCAGCTGCGTTATACCGTCGACTGGTGGCTTTCCGGTCAGCCGTTCCTGACCGAACGCGGTAAACTGGTGGATGCAGTGGTGAACGCCATTGAGCACTATAATGAGATTAAACCGCAGTTACTGACTACAGGCGGGACGTCCGACGGGCGTTTTATTGCCCGCATGGGGGCGCAGGTAGTAGAACTTGGGCCGGTCAACGCCACTATTCATAAAATTAATGAATGTGTTAATGCCGCCGACCTGCAGCTGCTTGCCCGTATGTATCAACGTATCATGGAGCAACTCGTCGCCTGATGAGTGTTCCTGTAAGAGGAAATGAGCATGGACTGGCTGGCAAAATATTGGTGGATTCTGGTGTTGGTGTTTCTGGTAGGCGTGCTGCTGAACGTGATTAAAGATCTCAAGCGCGTCGATCACAAGAAATTTCTTGCCAACAAGCCGGAGCTTCCCCCGCATCGTGACTTTAACGATAAATGGGATGACGACGACGATTGGCCGAATAAGGACCAACCGAAGAAATAATTAATAGGCAGATAAGTCCCGTAGGCCCGGTAAGCGTTAGCGCCACCGGGCATTACGTGCCGGATGGCAACGCTTCGCGTTTTATCCGGCCTACGGTGATCAATCAGATCATGGCAATCACATCATCATCGTGAGGCTTACCGCCGCTCAGCGCTTCATCAAAGTAGTGCTTCGGTACGGTAAAACGCAGATGATCGAGCGCAAACTGCATGCTGCGTTCATCAATGGCGTGCCCCAGATTTTCGACGATATCCAGCGTCACGTCTCCACCAGCGCGCATTAACGCTTCCTGCGCGGCAACGGCATGAGATAACTCAATTACCCGGTCTTCACCACCGTGAATCAAATGCACCGTCGTCGCGGTGGTTGCAGCCTCTGGCAAGGTGGCATAGCGGCCATTGAAGGCGATGACCCGCGATGCCAGCCCCGGCTCAGCTTTGATGCTCTCAAGTGACATAATCGCCCCCTGAGAAAAGCCAATCAGCGCGGTTGCCTGCGGCGAAACGCCGCTGTGCTTCTGCCAGTAACGCACGGTTTCGATAAACACCGGCATTATGGCGTCAACGCGTGCCTGACGACTCTCTTCTGTTACGCCCTGCACCGAAAACCACTGACGTCCGGACGTCGTCCCGTAAGGCTCTGCCCCGCCAATGCTAACGATTAGCGCATCCGGAAACAGCGGCGCAAACCAGGTGCCAATTTCACCCATGGCAACCGGATTATCGCCGACGCCATGAAACAGCAGCAGTAGCTGTTGAGCGGGTTTTTCGGGACTTTGAACAACAAAATGGTCATGTTTCATGGCGGTCTCCTTAGCTGATGAGAATCATTCTACGCCGCTTAACCGCAATGACCATGCCAGGAAATTGAAGAAGTTAGTGAAAAAATTGCCATTGCATAATGCGATTATGTAGCCGCTGTTCACGCTCTGCATCCAGCTGATTTAATGCCTGCGCCGCTTCGGCGCGCTGAATGACCAGCAACGCTTTACGACCAGAAATCTTGAGCTGTTGGCACAATTCGGCGTCGCTACGTTTAGCCTGGATGCGTCCGCGCAAGGCCGGAAGAGGTAACTCACTGTGCTCAAGCAGACGACTCAGACAGCCTAGAGACGTCAATAATGGCCGATGCGCGAAGGCAAACCCAGCCAGCTCAGCCCAGTCATCCTCATTAAGCGTAGCCTCTTTCAGAGGGACCAGCGGAATGTTCTCACCGTTCCATCGCGCAAGGATTTCCGCATCACGACGCAAATGCTGGTGCTCCCGCTCAGCAAGGCGTTTCCCCGCTTCGCTAATGGGAAGTAACGCCATGGCGGTATAACAGCCGCTGCTGGCTTCCCGATGATTTCCCATTCGCACCAGCACAAAACCGCAGCGCTCCCAGAAACGCCATAGTTCAGCCGTATACCCAAAACTGACCGACAGATAGTCACACGATGTGGAATAGCGGTGGGCCAGCATAATCAGCTGTTGCCCAATACTTTCTCTTTGGCGCGCAGGATGAACCGCAATTCGACTGACCCGTCTCCCGACGAGCGTCGCCGCCAACGGGTCACCACCGTGCGCCGCCAGCGACTGCGCAACCAGATTCCCTCTCGGTCGGCGATATCCGGCCCAGACGGCTTGGCTTAATTCTGCGGATAGTCCCCCTTCATCGACCAACCAGACGGCTCCCGCCACTGAGTCAGCGGTTGATGCCTGAAGAAAATGCTGTCCAGGCGCGTCCATCATTCGTCGCAGGTCCAATGGCGAGGTGCGATAATGCGCTCCGGAAAGCAGTTGGTATACCGCTAACGGCAGCGCCGGGTTAGCATGCCAGGACTGTTGCTCAAATGCCGAGAAGTGAAGCTCCCCCAATGGGGCATGCGTGAACGTTTCATCATCAAACACCAGCGCATCGCTGACGATTTGCTCCAGCGGACATCCCTGCGCCCAGCGTACCGGTTGCTGCAATTCATAGCGTTGAAGATTGGGGAAGCGGGCACAGAATTTCAGCAAGAAGCCTCTCCCCGTTCCCTCGTAGCCTTGTACTGTAGTGGTTAACAGCGTACGAGGAAAACGCGCCACCAGTTGATGCAACAGCGGCGCGGGGATCGCGGCGGCTTCATCCACAATTAGCCAGTCTGCGATTGCAGAACTGCTTAACAGCGCATCCGGGGCCATAAAACGGTAACGCTCCCCGGCAAATTGCGCCAGCACATCGGTTGCCGCTTTGGCAGGCGCTGTCACAATCGCAGTGCCGTTAATCCGCGCTATGAGTTGCCCTGCCAGAGCGGATTTACCCCGACCCCGTGCCGCCGTCACCGCAACCACACCGGGAGGCATAGCCAGCAAATGATTTAATATCATCGCCTGTTCTGGCTGGGGTTCGCCGGTTGCCGCGTGCCAGGCTGCGCGAGCAGGAAAGTGCGGACAGGAAACCGGCTGATGCTGTTGCCAGTGCAGAGCCTGTCTATCGCGGGAAATCACCCGTTTGACGTGTTCAATAAAGTGCGGTGTAGGGATAGGTTCAGCACAATCGCTCCAGCGTAGTGAATCCGCGTCCGGATGCGTGTGCCAGGAATGCCAGGGTGGGGTCAGCAATACCAGCCAACTGCCAGAAAGCAGTGTGCCGCTTAAGGCGGCAAACGCCGCAGCGTCAAAACCTTGCCTGGCGTCAAAAACCGCATGACGAAACTCGCGCCCTAATAATGTTTTTAGCGCCTGCGGCGTACAGCACGGCTCGGTAGGGGCTTGCTCCCCTACCCACAGCCAGTCGCCGGGTAACATGCTGCGTAGCGCTAATGCCTGTTCCTGACACCAGTTATCCTCGCCGCTGATAATCAGCAGACGACGGATCCCTTCGAGGGTCATTTGTTCGGTTAACGTGCTCAGCGCCGTGTTATCGGACATCCCTGCCTCAGTATCTTAAATACCTTTACCAAAGGTATTACATTGCCCCGGATCGCCGCTATCAAAACCGCGTTTGAACCAGGTAAAACGCTGTTCAGAGGTTCCGTGAGTAAAGCTGTCCGGCACGACGCGTCCTTGTCCCTGCTGTTGCAGACGATCGTCACCAATGGCCTGTGCGGCGTTCAGTGCCTCTTCCAGGTCACCAGACTCCAGTACGCCCTGCTGCTGCATGCTGTGGCCCCAGACACCGGCAAAGCAGTCTGCCTGCAGTTCCATTCGAACGGAAAGACGGTTCACTTCTGCCTGTGAGGCATTCTGCTGCATCTGACGAACTTTAGGTTCAATGCCCAGCAGTTTCTGCACGTGGTGACCCACTTCATGGGCGATAACATAGCCCTGAGCAAAATCACCATCAGCGCCCAGCTTGTTTTTCATGTCGTCATAGAATGAAAGGTCGATGTAAACCGTACCATCTGCCGGGCAATAAAATGGCCCCAGCACGGACTGACCCGCGCCGCAGCCGGTACGCGTCGCGCCCCGGTACATCACCAGCTTCGGCTGTTGGTAGGTGCGGCCCATTTTTTCAAACTGCTGTCCCCAGGTATCTTCTGTGGTAGCCAGAATCACCGAGGTAAATTTTGCCGCTTCATCATCGTTTGGGCTGATGGAGCGTGATGATTGCTGTTGGGAGACCGGCTGGCCAGTCATTAGCCCGGTGAGATCCACGCCATAATAACCCGCCACCAGCACCACAATCAGCAGAATGATGCCGCCTTTACCACTGGGCAGACGAAAACCAGGCCCACCCATAGAGGGGCCGCCGCCAGAGCTGTTTCGTCTGTCTTCCACGTTGTCACTTTCACGACGCCCTTGCCAGCGCATAATCACCTCAACTTTTTATTCATTATGATGATGATCGTAGGCGGTTCGGAACAGGATTACCATAAGAAATAGTAATCAAATCAGGTGGGGTTAATGAGCCGGAGAGCGATCGCCGGCTCAGGGGATGATTAGTCTAACTTCACACCCAGGCGATGCGCGACGGCTTCATAGGCTTCGATCAGGCCGCCCAGACTCTGGCGGAAGCGATCTTTGTCCATTTTATCCAGCGTTTCTTTGTCCCACAGGCGGCTACCGTCCGGTGAGAATTCATCACCCAGGACCACTTCACCTTTATACAAACCAAACTCAAGTTTGAAGTCGACCAGAATCAGACCAGCATCATCAAACATCTTTTTCAGCACGTCGTTAGCTTTGTAGGTCAGCTCTTTCATACGTGCCAGATTCTCTTTGCTCACCCAACCAAAAGTTTCGCAATAGGAATCGTTAATCATTGGATCGTGCATAGCATCGTTTTTCAGGAACAGATCAAACAGCGGCGGATTCAGTTCAATACCTTCCTCAACGCCTAAACGCTTAACCAGAGAGCCTGCCGCGCGGTTACGTACCACACATTCAACCGGTACCATCTCCAGTTTTTTCACCAGACATTCGGTATCAGAAAGCAGTCGCTCCATCTGGGTAGGAATACCCGCTTCTTGCAGTTTAGTCATAATGAAATGGTTGAATTTGTTGTTCACCATGCCTTTACGGTCAAACTGTTCAATGCGCGCGCCATCCCCTGCTGACGTATCATTGCGGAATTCGAGCACCAACAGGTCCGGGTTTTCCGTGCTGTATACGGTCTTCGCTTTACCACGATACAACTCAGCTTGCTTTTGCATCTTTATTACTCCTGGGTGTGAATTAACGATAAATATTGCGTTTTTCTGCCGACGCACACGTTTGCGTATCATATCAGAAAAAAAGGGCTGGAGTTATCCAGCCCTTTATTTTTACTTACTGAACGCTGCCTGGAAGACGGCGACCAGCGCGTCGTTCTGGCTTTGCGTCAGGGTATGCCCCTTCGGATCGATAAACTGCAAGCTACTGCGGTTGTCTAAATCACCGACCTGCAGTTTATAGTCGCCGGATACCAGACCCGGGTCGCTTGCACCCAACTCCTGCCAGTTGCTATCGGACAGTGGTTTGTAGGTCACCGCGATGCTGCCCTGAGAACGGGTGCTGTCGGTTACCTTCATCCCCACTTTCTCAAGCGCTGCCGGCAGACGCTGCCACACCACGTTGAACGGCCCGCGTACCACCAGCATTGGTAAACCGGTGTCATCGGCGGCGCTCTGAACATCCATGGTGGCTGCAGAGCGGTTCTGCGCGGCATTCGCGGCGTCTGTGGCGTTCTTATCCAGACCAGCAGAGATAACGTTCATCATTTCAGCGCTGTAGCGCTGCATTGATGCCGCATCGGCTACGGGTTTACCCGCCTGCTCGAGGTTAACCAGTTTCACCGTTACCGCTTGCTGATAGCCCTGCGGTTTAACCGAGATTTGATAACGTCCACGGTACTGCTCGTCTTCATCCAGACGGTTCCAGTCAACCCAGTCGGTGGTCAACGTCTGGCTGGCATCATCACGTTTGGTGATCGTGTAGTTTTTAGACTGAATGACGCTAACGACCTGCGGCCACAGTGTGTTGCCACGACCGTTTTCCACCAGTAATGTCGACGTATCACCCGCGATCTGTGTGCGAGCACCGGTGACTAATGCTAACGGCTGAGCCGGTGGACGAATATCCAGCGCTTTACCCACGGCACCACTGCCGTTGGTTACCGGGATATTATAGTCGCCCGACATAACCGGCAAAATCATCCCAGCTGGAGCATGAAGCTCAGCAAGCGGTGCGGCCTCCAGATAGGATTCATCACCGCTCACCTGGCGCTTATAGCGCGAGTCAGAGCTACAGGCCGCGAGCAACATAACAAGCGAAACACCCGCAACCTTGGCCAGGCGCGACTTTTGTACTGAGTAAGCCATCAAATCTCCCTAAACTTTACAGCAAACCGGCATGCTTAAGCGCCGCTTTGACGATTTCACGAGCATTGTCCGTGATTGGCGTCATCGGCAGACGTAGCGTATCGGTCGCCACAAGTCCCAACTCCTTACACGCCCATTTCACGGGAATAGGGTTGGGTTCGACAAATAGTTTGTTGTGTAACGGCATCAGACGTTGGTTAATCACCCGCGCCTCGGCAAATTGCCCGGCTGCCGCCAGTTTGCACATTTCAGCCATATCACGTGCCGCAACGTTAGACGTTACGGAAATCACGCCATGACCACCGAGCTGCATAAAATCCAGTCCGGTCGCGTCATCACCGCTGAGCAGAATAAAGTCGTCCGAAACCAGCTCTTTGATCTGGTGAACGCGACTTAAGTTCCCCGTGGCCTCTTTAATAGCGATAATATTTTTAACTTTCGCCAGACGACCAACGGTTTCCGGCAGCATATCGCAGCCAGTACGGGACGGCACATTATACAGAATTTGCGGCAGGTCAGTATGCTCAGCAATGGCTTTGAAATGCTGGAACAAACCTTCCTGGGTTGGGCGGTTGTAGTAAGGCGTCACCGTCAGGCAGCCGACAACACCGCTGTCGTTGAAACGCTGCGTCAGACTAATGGCTTCCGCGGTCGCATTGGCGCCGGTTCCGGCAATCACCGGAATACGCCCGTCAGCCAGTTCCAGCGTCATCATCACCACATCGCCATGTTCATCATGACTCAGGGTGGCGGACTCACCGGTGGTGCCAACAGAAACGATCGCCGAGGTGCCGCTGGCGACATGATAATCAATCAGTTTTTTCAGGCTCGACCGGCAGACTTTACCTTTCTCATCCATCGGCGTAACAAGCGCGACAATACTTCCCGTGAACATGGGCCATCCTCTGTGCAAACAAGTGTCTCAATGGTACGTTTGGTACGACAATAAAAGCAAGCGACCAGAGCCGTTCTGATTGTTGTATGCATGTTTTTTTTATGCTTTCCTTATGATTACCTCACCGCTCAAAGGAAGAACAGGTTTGACATCGTCATCGCAACACTATCTGGTCATTACTGCGCTGGGTGCCGATCGCCCAGGAATTGTGAACACCATCACGCGTCATGTCAGCAGTTGCGGCTGTAATATCGAAGACAGCCGACTGGCCATGCTGGGTGATGAGTTCACGTTTATCATGTTGCTGTCGGGAACCTGGAATGCCATCACCCTGATTGAATCAACCCTGCCATTAAAAGGCGCAGAGCTGGATTTACTCATTGTGATGAAGCGCACGACCGCGCGCCCCCGTCCGGCAATGCCTGCTACGGTATGGGTGCAGGTCGATGTCCCTGATTCTCCCCATTTGATTGAACGCTTCACCGCTCTGTTTGACAGCCACCAAATGAATATTGCGGAACTGGTTTCACGCACGCAACCGGCTGAGAATGGAAAGGCGGCGCAGTTGTTTATCCAAATTACCGCACATAGTCCTGCGTCACATGATTCGGCAAATATTGAAGATGCGTTTAAAGCACTCTGTACAGAACTCAATGCGCAAGGCAGTATTAACGTCGTCAATTACTCACAGCATGATGAACAGGATGGAGTTAAGTAATGAACCCACTGAAAGCCGGTGATATCGCACCGAAATTTAGCTTGCCGGATCAAGACGGAGAACAAGTAAATTTAACCGACTTCCAGGGACAGCGTGTTCTGGTTTATTTTTACCCGAAAGCCATGACACCCGGCTGTACCGTACAGGCCTGCGGCCTGCGCGATAACATGGATGAGTTAAAAAAAGCGGGTGTTGAAGTGCTGGGGATCAGCACTGACAAACCAGAGAAGCTTTCCCGATTCGCGGAGAAAGAAGTCCTGAATTTCACGCTCCTGTCCGATGAAGATCATCAGGTTTGCGAGCAGTTCGGCGTCTGGGGTGAGAAGTCATTTATGGGCAAAACCTACGATGGCATCCACCGCATCAGCTTCCTGATTGATGCCGAAGGGAAAATTGAGCATGTGTTTGATGACTTCAAAACCAGCAACCACCACGACGTGGTAATGAACTGGCTGAAAGAGAACGCCTGACCGTGAAATGCCGGATGGCGGTGTGAACGCCTTATCCGGCATACGTGCGTGCATTTGTAGGCCGGATAAGGCGTTAGCGTCGCCATCCGGCAGATGACCGCCCGGTTACTCAAACGTCCCTTTCACGCACGCTTTCTGCTCTTTCACCACGGCTTTTCCCTTCGCCCACAGGTGATGAACTTCCAGCGCGTCGTTGAGCACCAGAATGTCCGCATCGCATCCCACCGCCAGACGCCCTTTATGCTCCAGTGCCAAAAATTCTGCGACCGTACGCGTCAGCGGACACAGCGCCTGTTCCAGCGGTATGGCATGAATCTTCACCAACTGGCGCACCGTCTCGGCCAGTGATTCAAACCCCGCGACACCGATGCCGGTGAGATTGCCAAGCTCATCAAATTCCGGCTGGCTGCCGTTGCCATCCGAGCTAAGGGTAATGCGCGACAGCGGCACGTTCTGGCGTAGCGCCGTGGCGATAGCCGTGGCCGGGTCGACGGGCTCATCAATGCTGCTGGTAATGTCGATATAACCGCCTTTACGGGCATACTCCAGCGCCGCCTGGAACAACGGTTCCGCACGGTTAACGTGTGTCGGCAACAGTTTAGTAATCGGCACATCGCAACAGTCAAGGATCTGGTACAACGGTTCCAGCAAGCGCGGGCTGTCGCCCATATGGAAAACGCTGATCCCCGGTTTGCGCCCTAACAATCCGCCGACACGCGACTGCGCCGCCATATTTGCCAGCGCCGAGGTATCCGGGGCTGAAGAACGATGGTCCGAAACCGCACATTTCACACCAATAACTTTATCAATCAGCGCCACATCGCGATCGATACTGCCGGTGATCGTCGGGGAAGGCAGAGAATACGCCCCGGTCAGCATCCATGCGCTGATGCCTTCAAACTCCAGCGCGCGGGTTTTTGCCAGCAGCGATTCCGGGTGACGGGTAATGCCATCGGTACCCAGCAAACCCACCACCGACGTGACGCCAGCTTCAACCAGCCGTGACAAGCGCACTTCCGGGGTGCGGGTATGCGGCCCCGCCTCCCCACCACCGCCAATAAGATGGACGTGTTGATCGATAAATCCCGGGCATACAATCGCGCCGTCAAGATTGATACACTCGCAACCGGGAAAGTCTTCAGGAGAAATTGACGGGGCGATGGCAACAATTTTGCTGCCGGAGACCAGTATATCCTGTCGCCCTAAATCTTCCGGCGCATACACGTGTCCCTGCTGGAACAACGTCAAATCAAGAATTGAACAGTTCATAACCTTCCTTGTCAGGCAATAACCTGCATAACCCAAATAGAGAGCAGCGCATTAATGACGCATACCGCAATAATTAGCGGGTAATAACGAGGATGAACCCCCGCGGTCCCCAGACAACGGCCCACATTTTGCACCGGATTTCCCATCAGGTAGATAGCCGGTAACAACACCGTGGCATCATGTCCCGAAAGCGTACCGGCGACAACCAGGCTGGCGCACACGCCGACGCCGCCTCCCATACTCATCACCGCTGCCAGCAGCACAGTGGCAGATTCCCCCGGCAGCCCCCACAGCGCCATTACCGGCTCGCATACCCGCCCGACAACCTCGAGCAGCCCTGTCACCTTCAGCGCCTGAATAATCACAAACGCCATCACCACGTTAGGCAACAGACTGGTTGTTGCAATGGTAAACCCGCGCCGTGCGCCATCGATAAACATATCCATGACGTTTTTACGTACCTGTGTTGTCATCTCACGCCTCCTGCTGCATACAGCGATTTTCCAGCTGCGCGATCCATACACGCAACAGGTTCGCGCCCACAAATTTGAAGACAAGGATCACCGCCAGCGGCGTAATCACCGGAACGGTCATCATCGTAAACAGCGCTGCGCCAGAAGAAAAATAGTTGGTAATGCACGCGCTGCCGCTGGTTTGCCAGCAGGCAAAAATAGCGCGTTCCTGCTCTGTGATAATGCCCTCTTCCGCCATTTCTTTGGTCATCCCGGCCGCGGCATCGGTATTTTGCAAATTCGCAATCAACGCCAGCGAACAAAAACCCGGAATGCCCAGTAACGGACGCAGGACCGGCGTCATCAGCTGTTGTGCCGCGCGTAACCCACCCAACCCTTCGGTGACAGAAATAATCCCAAGCGAAAGAATGACGGAAGGCGCCAGCTCAAGCGCGAATAAGAAACCGTCTTTGGCCCCCATCCCTCCAGAGCCACGAAAAGAGACCGCCGTGCCGCCCGCAGCATTAATCTGCCCAAACGCACCGTTGAGGACGGTGAAGTCAAAGACCCGCCACCATTCGGTACTTTTCGCAAACATGCCGGAAAAAAGAATAATCGTAATAAAAAAAGCGAGATAACCGCCCCATCCCACCTTTTGCTGCGTGTGTGTGCTGTGATCCATTTTGTTCTCCTGTTGGCCTTAATCCTTGTGTGACTAAAAGACATCACGATGGTCAAGTTAAAGACAAACGCGGAGAAAAACGACACCAGAGGAGATTATTCAGAAAGAGTGGATAGAGGTCAGACAAGTTCAGATCCGGCGACATGATATCGCCGGATCTTGCAGATTAGGGTTCGTCAACGACCTGACCATCCGGCCAGGCATGCATTACCGCTTTGATTAACGTCGCCAGAGGAATCGCAAAGAATACGCCCCAGAATCCCCACAAACCGCCGAAAATCACCACGGAGAGAATAATGACCAGTGGATGCAGATTGACCGCCTCGGAGAACAGCACGGGAACCAGCAAATTGCCGTCCAGCGCCTGGATTATCAGGTACACGGCAAAACAGCTCCAGAACTCAGTGCCAAGGCCAAACTGGAACAGCGCCACGCCAACCACCGGAATCGTCACCACAAAAGCGCCGATATACGGGATCAGCACAGAGAACCCGACCAGCACCGCCAGCAGCAGCGAATAGTTGAGACCAAACAGCAGGAAGCCGAGCCAGGTCGCTACGCCGACCACCACCATTTCCAGCACCTTTCCGCGGATATAGTTGGTGATTTGCTGATTCATCTCTTTCCATACCTGCCCCGCCAGCCCGCGGTTACGCGGCAGCACCCGGCGCACGGCGTTCAGCATCTGTCCTTTATCTTTGATCAGGAAGAACACCATCAATGGGACAAGAACAAGATAGACCGCCAGGGTCAGCAATCCAACCAGTGAGGCTAACGAATATTTCACCACCGAATCGCCCATGGTGAGCATTCGCGAGCGCATATTTTCCGCCATCGCATCAATGATGCCTGCATCCATCAGCGCCGGGTAACGTCGTGGCAAGGTGGCGGCAAAATCAGACAATTTATTGAGCATGCCGGGCATGTCGCGGATCAGGTAAATTCCCTGCTGCCACGCAACGGGCATCACCACAAAGGCCATCAGTAGTAAAATACCGACAAACACCACCAGCACAATCGATGTCGCCCAACGTCGTGAACAACCAATATGTTCCAGCCGCACTGTCGGCCATTCAAGCAGGTACGCCAGCACAATGGCGACCAGCAGCGGCGCCAAAAGGCCGCTAAAGAAAAACAGGATGCCAAAACCGGCAACAAGAATAATCAGCAGGGCGATGGCTTCGGGGTCGCTAAAGCGGCGACGATACCATTGCATCAACATTTCGAGCATAAAACCCTTCCATGAACCCAATAGCGGGATTGCGATCCCGAATTGTATCGAAATGTCACAAAAAAGACTTCGCTTTTTATGGCTGATTACGCAAAGTGAAAAGACATTTTTCCTGGGTGTTCATCGTCAGGTTTCGCAGTTACACTCCGTAAGCTTGCGGAGTGTGAACGATACTTCACAGCATCGGTCAAATGGCTATCTCAAAAAAGAATACAGGACAGAGGTTATGTTCAGGCAGTTGAAAAAAAACCTGGTTGCTACCCTCATTGCCGCACTGACTATCGGTCAGGTTGCGCCCGCATTTTCTGATACTGCGGACACCCTGCCTGATATGGGAACGTCGGCAGGCAGTACGCTTTCCATAGGACAGGAAATGCAGATGGGCGATTATTACGTACGCCAACTGCGCGGCAGTGCGCCATTAATTAACGATCCATTGCTCACCCAATACATTAATGCGCTGGGGATGCGTCTGGTCTCGCACGCCGACTCGGTTAAAACGCCCTTCACCTTCTTTTTGATTAACAACGATGAAATCAACGCCTTTGCTTTCTTTGGCGGCAACGTTGTCCTGCACTCTGCATTATTTCGCTATTCCGACAACGAAAGCCAGCTGGCATCGGTTATGGCGCACGAAATTTCCCACGTTACGCAGCGTCACCTGGCGCGTGCCATGGAAGATCAGAAACGCAGCGCGCCACTAACGTGGGTTGGCGCATTAGGTTCAATTTTATTAGCAATGGCCAGCCCGCAGGCGGGTATGGCGGCGCTGACCGGTACGCTGGCGGGTACACGTCAGGGAATGATCAGCTTTACGCAGCAAAACGAACAGGAAGCAGACCGCATCGGTATTCAGGTACTGCAACGCTCGGGATTCGATCCCCAGGCCATGCCAACGTTCCTGGAAAAACTGCTCGACCAGGCTCGTTACTCTTCGCGTCCGCCGGAAATTTTGCTGACTCACCCCCTGCCGGAAAGCCGTCTGTCTGATGCCCGTAACCGCGCCAACCAGATGCGCCCGGTGGTCGTCCAGTCGTCAGAAGATTTTTATCTGGCTAAGGCACGAACCTTGGGCATGTACAACTCTGGTCGTAACCAGTTGACCGATGACCTGCTGAGTAACTGGTCGAAAGGCAACGTACGTGAGCAACGTGCGGCGCAGTATGGCCGGGCATTGCAGGCGATGGAAGCCAGTAAATATGACGAGGCGCGTAAAGCGCTGCAACCGCTGCTGGCGGCAGATCCTAACAATGCCTGGTATCTCGACCTGGCAACGGATATCGATCTCGGCCAGAAGAAAACCAGTGATGCCATTAACCGCCTGAAAAACGCCCGCGACCTGCGCACTAACCCGGTTCTGCAGCTCAACCTGGCGAATGCCTATTTACAGGGTGGACAAGCCAAAGAGGCGGCGACCATCCTGAATCGCTATACGTTTAACCATAAAGATGACCCTAACGGCTGGGATCTGTTAGCGCAAGCGGAAGCCAACCTGGGCAACCGCGATCAGGAGCTGGCGGCGCGCGCGGAGGGGTATGCCCTCGCGGGACGTCTGGATCAGGCTATTTCGATGCTCAGCAGCGCAAGTTCTCAGGTGAAACTGGGTAGCCAGCAGCAGGCCAGATACGATGCCCGTATTGACCAGCTACGCCAGCTGCAAGAACGCTTTAAACCGTACACGAAGATGTAATTATCGAACCTTTGCCGGATGGCGACGCTGTAGCGTCTTATCCGGCCTACGTCAGACGCAATATGTAGGCCGGATAAGGTCTTTTGGCCGCCATCCGGCAGTATTGTTATGCAAGGAGAAGTCATGTCAGACGCGATTAAAATCTACCATAACCCACGTTGCTCCAAGAGCCGTGAAACGCTGGAATTACTGAAGTCCAACGGCGTGGACCCGGAAGTGGTGTTGTATCTGGAAGCGCCGGCTGATGCAGCAACCCTGCGTGAACTGCTGCAAATGCTCGGTATGTCCAGCGCGCGTGAACTGATGCGCCAGAAAGAGGATCTTTATAAATCACTTAACCTGGCGGACAAAAATCTGAGTGAAGACACGCTGATTCAGGCAATGGTGGAAAACCCGAAACTGATGGAGCGCCCGATTGTGGTTGCCAAAGGTCAGGCTCGAATTGGACGCCCGCCTGAGCAGGTACTGGAAATCGTCGGTTAACCTGCAACCTGCCGCAGTCTTCCCGGCTGCGGCGCTTACAGCTTCAGAATTTCTTTTACGAACGGAATGGTCAGCTTACGTTGGGCGGTGATCGAAGCATGATCAAGCTGATCCAGCGTCATAAACAGCGTACGCATTTCTCGATCCAGACGCTTTAGCAGAAAACGTCCCACATCTTCCGGCAGTTCAAATCCACGAAGTCTGGCGCGTAATTGCAACGCCTGCAGCTTATCTTCATCGGAAAGCGGTTGTAGCTTGTAGATT
Source organism: Citrobacter sp. Cpo109 (assembly GCF_030332565.1). Lineage (NCBI taxonomy): Bacteria > Pseudomonadati > Pseudomonadota > Gammaproteobacteria > Enterobacterales > Enterobacteriaceae > Citrobacter > Citrobacter sp. Cpo109. Next base: position 117,451 of record NZ_JAOWHQ010000051.1, on the reverse strand, counting down.
TGCCCCCAGTCCAGGCGTGAGGCGAGATCCGGCAACCCCAGATTCAACTGTCTTGGCGGACGATCGCCGGTGATCAGCAGGCGCGTTTTCCCCGACTCCAGGATACGGTTGTAGAGATCAAAGATCGCCATTTCCCACAGCGAATCACCAGCCACACATTCGATGTTATCGATGCATACCAGCGATAAATGCTCCATCCCGTCGAGCACCTCGGGGACGAACCAGGTGCGTTTGTCGAGCGGCACGTAGCCTACCGCATCGCCGCGCGCGGAGAGTTCCGCACAGGCTGCATGCAGCAAATGACTACGGCCAGCGCCTTCACGCGACCAGAGATAAATATACCCGCTATGTTCCTGACGCAGCACGTTTTGCAGTGCAGCCAGTAAAGAGGAGTTATCCCCCGGCCAGAAACTTGCGAAAGTTTCGTCGTCAGGAAGATAAAGTGGCAAAGAGAGCTGTGCCGGTGTGTTCAGAGATACCTCAACCCAGGATTTCATAAAATCGCGTTGAGTTTAACACAGAAATACGTCGCGATAGAACCGGGCAGCGTTGCCGCCCGGTCAGAGATTTACTGTTGCGGACTGTCTGCATCTTTCGCGTCAAGCACGACTTCTTCCGGACGCAGCAGGCTGATAACTTTGAAAATCAGGCTCAGACAGACACCAACGATGGTCGCCAGCGCCATGCCTTTCAGCTCTGCGGCACCGATGTGAACTTTCGCGCCACTTACGCCGATGATCAAAATAACCGAGGTCAGGATCAGGTTCTGCGCCTTGTTATAGTCAACCTTCGACTCGATCAGTACGCGAATACCAGAAGCACCAATCACACCGTACAGCAGCAGCGATACGCCGCCCATAACCGGCAGTGGAATAATTTGGATCGCTGCAGCCAGTTTACCCACGCAGGAGAGCAGAATGGCGAAAATTGCCGCACCGCCGATAACCCAGGTACTGTAAACGCGGGTGATCGCCATTACGCCGATGTTTTCGCCGTACGTGGTGTTCGGCGTAGAGCCGAAGAAACCAGAGATTACCGTAGACAGACCGTTGGCAAACATAGAACGATGCAGGCCAGGATCGCGAATCAAATCTTTTTTCACGATATTTGCCGTTACCACCAGGTGCCCGACGTGTTCAGCGATGACCACCAGCGCTGCTGGCAGGATGGTCAGAATGGCAACCCATTCAAAACGCGGCGTGTAAAACGTCGGCAGCGCGAACCAGTGGGCCTGCGCAATCGGCGTAGTGTCCACAACGCCCATCACGAAGGAGAGCGCATAACCGGCCAGCACCCCGATCAGAATCGGGATAATCGCCATAAAACCGCGGAACAATACGGAACCAAAGACCGTTACCGCCAGCGTTACCATAGAAATGATGATGGTTTTTGAATCCGGTAATTGCCCCTCAGCAGGCAGTAACCCCGCCATACCCGCAGCAACGCCAGCCAGCTCCAGACCGATGACGGCAACGATTGCGCCCATCGCCGCAGGCGGGAACATGACATCCAGCCAGCCGGTTCCTGCCTTCTTAACAATGAAAGAAACCAGGCAGAACAGGACGCCACACATAATGAAACCGCCCAGCGCCACTTCATACCCTAACGGCAGCAGCAGCAGTACCGGGGAAATAAAGGCAAAGCTGGAACCCAGATATGCGGGAATTTTACCCTTACAAATAAAGAGATACAGCAACGTACCAATGCCGTTAAACAGCAGAACGGTAGCCGGGTTGATGTGGAACAGGACTGGCACCAGTACCGTTGCGCCAAACATGGCGAACAGGTGCTGCAAACTAAGCGGGATTGTCTGTAAAAGCGGCGGTCTTTCACTCACCCCGATAGCACGGCGCGTCATAGTGTTTTCCTCTGAGTGTTGTTTGTTATTAGCCATTGGGTTGTTTTATTCAAAAAAAAGCCGACTCTTAAAGTCGGCTTCTTTTCACTTATTCGTTTACTTAGTACCAAAAATCTTATCGCCGGCATCGCCGAGCCCCGGAATAATGTATCCGTGCTCGTTCAGTCCCTGATCGATGGAGGCGGTGTACAGCTCCACATCCGGGTGCGCTTTTTCCAGTGCCGCGATACCTTCCGGTGCCGCAACCAGGACCAGCACTTTAATGCTGGTGCAGCCTGCATTTTTCAGCAGATCGATAGTGGCGATAACAGAGCCGCCGGTTGCCAGCATTGGGTCAACGATCAGCGCCATACGCTCATCGATGTTAGAAACCAGCTTCTGGAAATACGGAACCGGCTCCAGCGTCTCTTCGTTACGGTACATACCAACAACGCTGATACGCGCGCTCGGAACGTTTTCCAGAACGCCTTCCATCATGCCCAGGCCCGCACGCAGGATAGGCACAACGGTGATTTTTTTGCCTTTAATTTGGTCAACTTCAACTGGACCGTTCCAGCCTTCAATGGTCACCTTTTCGGTTTCCAGACCAGCGGTTGCTTCATAAGTCAGCAGGCTGCCAACTTCCGAGGCGAGTTCACGAAAGCGTTTAGTGCTGATGTCGTTTTCACGCATCAGTCCCAGCTTGTGTTTGACGAGTGGGTGTTTGACTTCCACGATCTTCATACTCTTCTCCTTTCCTCAGACGAATGGCAACCACAAAAAAAATCGCCGGATTATACCGCTTTTCCTCTCTGGCGCAACACTGCATACGCTTGATATGGATCAACCAAAGTCATTTGCGTCTGAATGATGAGTATAAAACAAGCCCCGCACTGATGGCGGGGCTTGCTGTCAATACCATGAATTTTAAAGATATTCAGCATTGGTCTGGATGACTTTCTGATACCACGAAAAAGATTTTTTAGGCGAGCGCGTTAATGTCCCGCTACCATCATTATTTTTATCGACATAGATAAACCCGTAGCGTTTTTTCATCTCTCCCGTCCCGGCCGAGACTAAATCAATGCAGCCCCACGGGGTATATCCCATCAGATCCACGCCATCTTCCACCACCGCTTTTTTCATCTCACGTATGTGGGCGGCAAGGTAGTCGATACGATACTGGTCGTTAACTGTACCATCGTCCTCGCGCACGTCGATGGCGCCAAATCCATTCTCCACAATAAATAGTGGCAGCTGATAATGATCCCAGAACCAGTTCAGTGAATAACGCAGGCCAACCGGATCAATCTGCCAGCCCCAGTCCGATTTCTGCACGTACGGATTGGAAACCAGGCTTTTCGACTCATCGTAATCCAGTTGCGGGTTGTCCGCCGTAGCCTGGGTCGCGAAAGACATATAATAGCTAAAGCCGATGTAATCAACGCAGCCCTCGGTCAGCGCCTGACGGTCTTCCTCGGTGATATCCAGTTCAAAGCCACGACGGGCAAAGTAGTTGAGAAGATGCTGCGGGTATTTGCCGCGCACATGGACGTCGGTAAACCAGTAACGCCGGTGCATGGCATTCATCGCCATCATCATATCGTCTGGCGCGCAGGTCAGCGGATAGATAGGACACATGGCAATCATGCACCCTATCTGTAATTCCGGGTTAATCTCACGCGCGACCTTTACCGCCAGCGCGCTTGCCACCAGCTCATAGTGCGCCGCCTGGTACATGACCGGCTCGCGGTCTTCGCCGGGCTGGTATTTCAGACCTGAGTTAGTAAAGGGCGCGAAATCTTCGTGATAATTTGCCTGGTTGTTAATCTCATTAAACGTCATCCAGTACTTCACTTTGTGCTGGTAACGAGTGAATACCACCCTGGCAAAACGGACAAAGAAATCGATAAGCTTGCGGTTGCGCCAGCCGCCGTACTCCATCACCAGATGGTAGGGCATCTCAAAATGCGACAGCGTAATCACCGGCTCAATGCCATATTTCAGGCATTCGTTAAACAGGTCATCATAGAACTGTAGGCCAGCCTCATTGGGTTGTTCTTCATCGCCTAAGGGGAAAATACGTGTCCAGGCAATAGAGGTGCGAAAGCATTTAAACCCCATTTCGGCAAACAGCTTTATGTCGTCTTTATAGCGATGATAAAAATCGATGGCCTCGTGGTTAGGGTAATTTTTACCGGCAATCACACCGTCGGTAATTTCACGCGTCACACCATGCGCTCCCGCGGTCATGACATCAGCAACGCTGACGCCTTTTCCGCCCTCCTGCCAGCCACCTTCCAGTTGATGAGCCGCGACAGCACCACCCCACATGAATTCTGCTTTAAATCCTGACATACCCTTCCCCTATCGTGATGACTCTGCGCAAAACGCTGTTGATGAGGTCCGCAACAGAAAACAGAAACCGGTTTCAGTAAGATACTGTGCATTCGGCTAACAGGATTCAAGCACAAGACTGTACCCGGTTTCATTTTCGTGGCGCAGCTCAAACAAATAGATAAATGATTGTAAAATGCTGAAAAAACCAGCAGATAAAACTTGATGCAGAGCAGGCTCGCAAACGTTTGCTTTCCCTGTTAGAATTGCGCCGAATTTAACTTTTACTGCAAGTAAACATGTGGGGAAGCAGGCAGTGACCGATAAAACCTCTCTTAGCTACAAAGATGCCGGTGTTGATATTGATGCAGGTAATGCTCTGGTTGATCGAATCAAAGGCGTAGTAAAGAAAACGCGTCGTCCGGAAGTTATGGGTGGTCTGGGTGGCTTCGGTGCGCTGTGCGCATTGCCGCAAAAATATCGTGAACCGGTACTGGTTTCCGGCACTGATGGCGTTGGTACAAAACTGCGTCTGGCGATGGATCTGAAACGCCACGACACTATCGGCATTGACCTCGTCGCAATGTGCGTCAACGACCTCGTGGTTCAGGGCGCTGAGCCGCTGTTCTTCCTCGACTACTATGCGACCGGCAAACTGGATGTGGACACCGCAGCCAGCGTCATTAACGGGATTGCCGAAGGCTGCCTGCAGTCTGGCTGTGCGCTGGTCGGTGGGGAAACAGCTGAAATGCCGGGGATGTACCACGGCGAAGATTACGACGTGGCAGGTTTCTGCGTTGGCGTCGTCGAAAAATCAGAGATTATCGACGGTTCAAAAGTGGCTGACGGTGACGTACTGATTGCGCTCGGCTCCAGCGGCCCGCACTCCAACGGTTACTCTCTGGTGCGTAAAATTGTAGAAGTCAGCGGTTGTGACCCAGAAACCACCGAGCTTGAAGGCAAGCCGCTGGCCGATCACTTACTGGCCCCTACCCGCATTTACGTGAAATCCATTCTGGAACTGATCGAGAAGGTTGATGTGCACGCCATTGCCCACCTGACCGGCGGCGGCTTCTGGGAAAATATTCCGCGCGTTCTGCCGGACAACACGCAGGCAGTGATCGACGAATCTTCATGGCAGTGGCCAGCCGTCTTCAACTGGCTGCAAACGGCGGGTAACGTCAGCCAGCATGAGATGTATCGCACCTTTAACTGCGGTGTAGGTATGGTTATCGCCCTGCCAGCTCCGGAAGTGGACAAAGCCCTTGCTTTGCTCAATGAGAAAGGTGAAAACGCCTGGAAAATCGGTATCATCAAAGCATCTGATTCCGAACAGCGTGTGGTCATTGAATGAAAAACATTGTGGTGCTCATTTCCGGCAACGGAAGCAATTTGCAGGCGATAATCGACGCCTGCGAACAGAAAAAAATCAATGGCACCATACGTGCAGTATTCAGTAACAAGGCCGATGCGTTCGGCCTTGAACGCGCACGCGAAGCGAATATTCCGGCGCACTCGCTGGAAGCCGCCCAGTTTGCCAGTCGCGAAGCATTCGACCGCCAACTGATTCAAGAGATTGACGCCTATGCACCCGATGTCGTGGTGCTGGCCGGTTATATGCGCATCCTCAGCCCGGCGTTTGTCGCTCACTATGCTGAACGATTGCTGAATATCCACCCGTCTTTATTGCCAAAATATCCCGGCCTGCACACGCACCGTCAGGTTCTGGAAAACGGCGATGAAGAACATGGCACCTCCGTCCACTTCGTCACCGATGAACTGGACGGCGGACCGGTTATTCTCCAGGCCAAGGTTCCGGTATTTGAAGGCGACAGCGAAGATGATGTCACGGCACGAGTCCAGGCTCAGGAGCATACCATTTACCCACTGGTGGTAAGCTGGTTTACCGATGGTCGCCTGAAGATGCGTGATAACGCTGCATGGCTGGACGGCGTTCGTCTGCCGCCACAAGGCTACGCCGCCGACGAATAATAAAATTCAACCTGTAAGCCGGATCTCACCATCCGGTCTACAGGCATAACTACCTTTTCCGGTTAATACTACCGGTATTCATCTACGCTCCCCCTTTCTCTTTGCTATCAGACGGTTTATTGTCATATTTTTCTGGCACAGTTGGACATCTGAGAGCAATGCTCGCCATAATAAATCGGTAGTGTCCCGTGAATGAAACGGAGTAAAAGTGGTAATGGGTCAGGAAAAGCTATACATCGAGAAAGAACTCAGCTGGTTAGCGTTCAACGAACGTGTACTCCAGGAAGCTGCTGATAAGTCAAACCCGTTGATCGAACGGATGCGTTTCTTAGGCATCTATTCCAATAATCTCGACGAGTTTTATAAGGTTCGTTTTGCCGAACTGAAGCGCCGAATCATTATTAGCGAAGAACAGGGTTCAAACTCTCACTCCCGCCATTTGTTAGGCAAAATCCAGGCCCGCGTATTAAAAGCCGATCAGGAATTTGACGGCCTGTACAACGAGTTGCTGTTGGAAATGGCGCGCAATCAGATTTTCTTAATCAACGAACGCCAGTTGTCGGTCAATCAGCAAAGCTGGTTGCGTCATTACTTCAAGCAATATCTTCGCCAGCACATCACGCCGATCCTGATTAACCGCGAGACGGATTTAGTCCAGTTTTTAAAAGATGACTACACCTATCTGGCGGTAGAAATTATCCGTGGTGATACGATACGCTACGCGCTGCTGGAAATCCCTTCCGACAAGGTTCCCCGTTTTGTGAATCTGCCGCCGGAAACCCCGCGCCGTCGCAAACCGATGATCCTGCTGGACAACATCTTACGTTACTGCCTTGACGACATTTTCAAAGGGTTCTTTGACTACGACGCACTGAACGCCTATTCGATGAAAATGACCCGTGACGCCGAATACGATTTGGTGCATGAGATGGAATCGAGCCTGATGGAGCTGATGTCATCCAGCCTGAAACAGCGTCTGACCGCAGAACCTGTACGTTTTGTCTATCAGCGTGACATGCCCAATGCGCTGGTCGAAGTACTGCGTGAAAAACTGACGATTTCTCGCTACGACTCGATTGTTCCCGGCGGGCGTTACCATAACTTCAAAGACTTTATTAACTTCCCTAACGTTGGCAAAGCTAACCTGGTGAACAAACCGCTGCCGCGTCTGCGCCATATCTGGTTCGACAACGAGAAGTTTCGTAACGGCTTTGACGCCGTTCGTGAACGCGACGTGCTGCTGTATTACCCCTATCACACCTTTGAGCACGTTCTTGAACTGCTGCGCCAGGCCTCTTTCGACCCGAGCGTGCTGGCTATAAAGATCAACATCTACCGTGTGGCAAAAGATTCACGCATTATTGATTCAATGATCCATGCCGCGCACAACGGTAAGAAAGTCACCGTGGTGGTGGAATTGCAGGCCCGCTTCGATGAAGAAGCCAACATCCATTGGGCCAAGCGTCTAACCGAAGCAGGCGTTCACGTCATCTTCTCCGCGCCAGGCCTGAAAATTCACGCCAAACTGTTCCTTATCTCGCGTAAAGAAGGTGATGAAGTCGTGCGCTATGCGCATATCGGGACGGGGAACTTCAACGAAAAAACGGCACGCCTGTATACCGACTACTCATTGCTGACCGCAGATTCGCGCATTACCAACGAAGTGCGTCGGGTGTTTAACTTCATCGAGAATCCGTATCGCCCGGTGACGTTCGATTATCTGCTGGTTTCCCCGCAGAACTCACGCCGTCTGCTGTACGCAATGATCGACAAAGAAATCGCCAACGCGCAGCAAGGACTGCCTTCCGGCATTACGCTAAAACTGAATAACCTGGTCGATAAAGGTCTGGTTGACCGCCTCTATGCGGCCTCAAGTTCAGGCGTGCCGGTCAATTTGTTGATTCGCGGAATGTGCTCGCTCATCCCGAATCTGGAAGGTATCAGCGACAATATTCGCGTTATCAGCATCGTTGATCGCTATCTTGAACATGACCGGGTCTATATCTTCGAGAACGGGGGTGACAAGCAGGTGTATCTCTCCTCCGCTGACTGGATGACAAGAAACATCGACTATCGTATCGAAGTTGCCACACCGCTTCTTGACCCGCGCCTTAAGCAACGCGTGCTGGATATTATCGATATCCTGTTCAGCGACACGGTGAAAGCCCGCTTTATTGATAAAGAACTGAGTAATCGCTACGTACCGCGCGGAAACCGCCGTAAGGTTCAGTCACAATTGGCGATTTACGATTACATCAAATCACTCGAGCAACCTGACTAAAGATATGCCAATACACGACAAGACTCCACGACCGCAGGAATTTGCTGCGGTCGACCTTGGTTCAAACAGTTTCCATATGGTCATTGCCCGCGTGGTTGATGGCGCAATGCAAATTATTGGGCGACTGAAACAACGCGTACATCTGGCGGATGGTCTCGGCGAAGATAACAAGCTGAGCGAAGAGGCCATGGAGCGCGGGCTAAGCTGTTTATCACTGTTCGCCGAACGTTTGCAGGGGTTTCCTCCATCAAGCGTATGTATCGTGGGAACCCATACTTTGCGTCAGGCACTGAATGCGACTGATTTTCTCAAGCGAGCGGAAAAAGTCATCCCCTACCCAATTGAGATTATTTCCGGCAACGAAGAAGCCCGATTGATCTTTATGGGCGTTGAACATACGCAGCCGGAAAAAGGTCGCAAGCTGGTTATCGATATCGGCGGCGGCTCAACCGAATTAGTGATCGGCGAGGATTTCGAGCCTAAACTGGTCGAAAGCCGCCGCATGGGCTGCGTCAGTTTTGCTCAGATGTATTTCCCAGGCGGTGTAATTAACCGTGAAAATTTCCAGCGTGCCCGCATGGCGGCTGCGCAAAAGCTCGAAACCTTAACCTGGCAGTTTCGCATTCAGGGCTGGAACGTTGCGCTGGGCGCATCGGGCACCATTAAAGCAGCCCATGAAGTGCTGCTGGAGATGGGTGAAAAAGACGGTTTTATCACCCCCGAACGTCTGGACAAGCTGACATCTGAAGTGCTGAAGCACGCGTCATTTGATGCGCTCAGCTTGCCGGGGTTGTCAGAAGAAAGAAAAGCAGTGTTTGTACCCGGACTCGCGATTCTGTGCGGCGTTTTTGACGCGTTAGCTATTCGCGAACTTCGCCTTTCTGATGGTGCGTTACGTGAAGGCGTGCTGTACGAGATGGAAGGCCGTTTTCGCCACCAGGACGTTCGTAGCCGTACCGCCAGCAGCCTGGCAAACCAGTACAACATTGACAGCGAACAGGCCCGGCGCGTACTGGAAACGACGATGCAAATGTACGACCAGTGGTATACGCAGCAGCCAAAGCTGGCCAATCCCCAACTGGAAGCGTTACTGCGTTGGGCAGCAATGCTGCATGAGGTTGGGCTGAACATCAACCACAGCGGTCTGCATCGCCACTCTGCGTATATCTTACAAAACAGCGATCTACCTGGTTTCAATCAGGAACAACAGCTGATGATGGCAACATTAGTTCGTTATCATCGCAAAGCGATTAAGCTCGACGACTTGCCCCGCTTTACGCTGTTTAAGAAGAAACAGTTTCTGCCGTTAATTCAGCTGCTGCGCCTGGGCGTGCTATTGAATAATCAGCGTCAGGCGACCACCACGCCGCCGACTTTGACCCTGATAACCGACGACAGCCACTGGACCTTACGCTTCCCGCATGACTGGTTTAGCCAAAATGCGCTGGTGCTGCTCGATCTGGAGAAAGAGCAGCAATACTGGGAAGCCGTAACAGGCTGGCGACTCAAAATTGAAGAAGAGAGCTCACCCGATATCGCCGCATAAGATCTCAGCAGGTGTCAGTTCATCTGGCACCTGCTTTTCCAGAGTTTCATTCAACGGCAGTGGCTTACCAATCAGATACCCCTGCATGTAATCAATCCCCAGCGAAATCACCGCACTGCGTATTTCCTCGCTTTCGACGTACTCCGCAACCACCAGCATTCTTTTCATCCGCGCCAGATGGCAAATAGAGGCCACGATTTGGTAGTCGAGGCTGTTCGAAACAATATTGCGAATAAAGCTACCGTCAATTTTCAGGATATCGGCATTCACATTTTTCAGCCGCGCATAGCTGGCATATCCAGTACCAAAATCATCAATCGCAATCTGACAGCCCAGTGATTGCAGTTGCAGCAACGTTGCCTGTGCCTGTTCCGCATTGGTCAAGGCATTGCTTTCCGTCACTTCAAAGATAAGTTGCCATGCTTCAACCTTGTACTTATTCAGTAACTGATTGATGTCATTAGGAAGTCGCGCGCGACATACTGAGGTGGGTGATAAGTTGATAGCAAACCGGTGGGCGGGCATTTTTTCCCGATTCTGCGCCATAAATTTCAGCGTATTTTCAATCACCCACAGATCGATACGGGAGGACAAACCAAACTCATGGGCTACCGGCAAGAAGCTATCAGGGGCAATAGTTTCACCGTCATCCCCCTCAAGCCGCAGCAGGATTTCGTGATAAACGTCTCCACGCACACCAAAAATCGGCTGCGCCTTCAGGAAAAAGCGATTGTTCTCCAGCGCCTGCTGAATACGGTTCATCATCGCAACTTTATCTTTCAGGTCACGTTGCAGGTGCATCACACCACGCCGCTGCAAATTCTCTGGTGAATTGGTTGCCAGCGATAATTCGGCAATGGTACTTAACTCTCCCAGCAACAAATAGATATGGTTAACAGGAGAACGGACATAGCAAAAGCTGATCCCAACCTGCGGTTGCAAAGGCATACCGTCCCAGACAAAACGAAACTGCTTGATATGCCTGTCCAGTGCTTCAATGCGTTCCTGGTGTAGCTCAGTGTTAAAACGCAGGATTAGATCATTACCCGATAATTGATAGACATGCTCATCCTGTTCAAGCAACGGTGTTATCCACTGAGCCAGTTTTTGCTTGTACTGGATACGCAGCATAATGCCGTAATTTTTCACCAGCAGCTCCATGCCCGGAACCCCCAAAAAGCAAAGCACTGACCATGGCGAGTTTTTCAAATCCCGGTTCAAAGCGCGCAAATTCGGAATATGCACCATAGGGTCAAAGAAGGCCAGGCGATGGTTGCGCCGGGTAACAAAACGTTGACGCGTTGCCAGGACAGCAATGAAATTCACGATGAAGGAAAAAACCAGATAACTTGATGAGGTAATGGCAAGCTGCGTATCGTAACCCGAATACCATGGCATATAGCGCTGATAATAATGAATTGCGGTAATAAGTACGACCGCCCATATCAACGAAATAAATTTATAACCGTAACGCATTGCCCCCCACAGCATGACGGGAAGTAACAGTGACAATGTATAATTCGTGCTGAATATTGAGCTTTGTTCATTGAGCGGCATACACAACATTGCCATTAACACAGTCAATATAATCAACCAGACCGCAAACTCTGTTTTAGTCACTTTGGTATCAAACTGCTGTTTTAACTGAGAAAAATAGCCTCTCAGATGCAAGGGGTTGCGAATTGTTCGAATGATGAAATAACACAGCGGCACACCTACAAGATTCCCTGCGAGTATGGACTGATAGTTGATCAATGTGCCTGTATTGAAGGGCATAACGCCCACCATGCCAGATTTGCTTTCATAAACACCCACAAATGCGGCAAACTGAAAGAGTATCAGAAACAGCGTAGCCGGGCAGAAGACTTGCCAGAACATACGCTGAAACAACAGATGAGAGTCGCCGTGGGAAACGTTGTTTCGTCGGGGAGAAAATACTTTATATCCTCCCCAGCTAAGCACGATTGTAACTATAAAGTGCGAAATTATTGAAAGTGTTTCAAATAACCCGACCTGCGGATATTTGTACCAGATAATGGAAATGATAATACCTGGCAATGCCGCCCAGCCAAAAAAAAGCATCAGGCTAATCATCAGCGCTAACGGCAGGTAGAAAAGAATTACTGTCCCCGTACTAATATGGGCATAGGTAGTGGCAGTGCTCAATATAGGCAACAACAAAGAAGGTAAGATGAGAGGTAATGCCCACCATCTATCTCTAATACCAATATAATTTTTATTGAGTTTCATAGATGCTCAGTAGAATCCCGCACATCCTGTAGGGGGTATTCAGACAGGCATCCCACCTGACTTTAAAACGATAAAGTAAAATACATCACAATGATTCATCGATTTTAGTTGTCAGCAAAGTGTGATGCTTGATACATATCAAAAAACATGCCCCTCATTCATCAATTATTACTCTTTTCATTATTTTTTATCGTTAATACATTATTCATGCAAATAATAATATTAATTTCCATAACATAAGAAGATAAAACAACTGAAGCAATTTTACATAAGGAAGAATTGACCATTTCCTCTCAGTGTGCCTTAATGTGAGTATCGCCCTCAGTTGGGTACACTACAAGGAACCTTTTGTGAGCCAGGTTACCAGCCTACGCAAACGACACCGATTTAACAGTCGCATGATCCGGATCGTACTGCTTATCAGCTTTCTCTTCTTCTTCGGACGCTTCGTCTACTCCGCCATTGGTGCGTGGCATCACCACCAGGACAAAAAAGAATCTCAGCAGACTACTCAGCCGCAACAGACATCTTCTGCACAAATCGACGTACATTGATCGCTCGCGCCTGTGATACCCCCAGCATTAAGATTCCTTACCGGATGGCTAATCGCCTGACATTTAACCATCCGGTAAGGGATTTGAGTGATGAAACTTTACCCCCCCTCTCTCGCTTAATTATCAGATAATCGGCCGTATTTTTCGCACAAATGCACAATCTTTTCATCCCACTTCGCCGCACCATTCGCGCTGATTTTTACGTTCCGGTTTAGCGGACATAAAAAGACAAACAGTGCTCAAATAAACGCTAATTAATATCACCAGCAAATATCACTGACGCAAGCATTTATATTTCGCATGAAAATTAAATAGTTATTTGAATTGTTATCATTTTTAAATACTACAGGGTAATGCCATGAGTGGTTTTTTATTATTTCCAAAGATAAGAAGCGGTCTTGAGTGGGTCGCCGGGCACAGTGATGCGGTCATTCAATTCGGCTGGAATATCGTTGCCGCCGTTATCTTACTGTTTGTCGGTAAATTTATCGCTCGCCTGCTCTCTCGTGGGCTGGAAAAGTTACTGCTTAAACGTAAAGTCGACAGAACCATCATTCAGTTCTTCACCGCGCTGGTACGTTACATCACCCTCGCTTTTTTCGTCGTCGCTGCGTTGGGTCGCCTCGGCATTGAAACATCCTCCATTATTGCCGTCATCGGCGCCGCCGGACTGGCTATTGGTCTCGCGCTACAAGGATCGCTTTCCAACTTTGCCGCTGGCGTGCTGTTGGTTTCCCTGCGGCCTTTTCGCGCAGGGGAAGTAGTGCAGATTGGTGCAGTCACCGGAACAGTAGAAAAGGTGCACATCTTCTCCACCACCCTGCTCACCGCGGACAGCAAAGAAGTGGTGATTCCAAACGGTAAGATCATCGCTGACAACATCATTAACTATTCCCGTCATCCTTTTCGCCGTATCGATCTGGTGATTGGCGTGGGTTATCAGAGTCGGATTGCAGAGGTTAAGCAAGTTATTAATCACATTATCGAGCAGGACAGCCGTATCGATAAGCAACGTGGGGTAACCGTTCGCCTGGGCGAACTGGGCGCTTCAGCGTTGAATTTTTACGTGCGCGTATGGGTGCCCAACATCGAGTACTGGAACACCTATTACGATCTGCTGGAAAACATTAAAGAGGCGCTGGACGCCAACCATATTGACCTGCCCTATCCACAGATGGATGTGCGTATTCAGAATGTCGCACCTCAGCAGCAGCCTCAGCTGCAACTGGTCGATTAGCGTACTATCCGACAGAACATACGCCAGAAGTATTTACTGAAGTATTTGCTGAAATGCGTGCAATAAAAAAACCCTCTGTAAACAGAGGGTTTTTTACATATTACCGGTTCAAAAACCGCTAACGGAAAGGGATATTATTCCCACTCAATCGTAGCTGGCGGCTTACCGCTGATGTCATACACCACGCGGGAAATACCGTTCACTTCGTTGATAATGCGGTTAGAGACGCGGCCTAAGAAGTCATACGGCAGGTGCGCCCAGTGCGCGGTCATAAAGTCGATGGTTTCTACCGCACGCAGGGAAACAACCCAGTCGTACTTGCGGCCATCGCCCATCACACCAACGGAACGAACCGGCAGGAACACGGTGAACGCCTGGCTTACCTTGTTGTACAGGTCAGCTTTGTGCAGCTCTTCAATGAAGATAGCATCCGCGCGACGCAGCAGGTCACAGTACTCTTTCTTCACTTCGCCAAGCACACGTACGCCCAGCCCCGGTCCCGGGAACGGGTGACGGTACAGCATGTCGTACGGCAGGCCCAGCTCCAGACCAATCTTACGCACTTCGTCTTTGAACAGCTCACGCAGCGGCTCAACCAGACCCATCTTCATCTCTTTCGGCAAACCGCCCACGTTGTGGTGAGATTTGATAACGTGCGCTTTACCCGTGGCAGATGCCGCGGATTCGATCACGTCCGGGTAGATGGTGCCCTGCGCCAGCCACTTAACGTCTTCCAGCTTCAGCGCTTCTTCATCGAATACTTCCACGAATACGCGGCCGATGATTTTACGTTTAGCTTCTGGGTCGTTCTCGCCTTTCAGCGCGTCCAGGAAACGCTGCTCGCCTTCCACGTGAATGATGTTCAGGCCAAAGTGGTCGCCGAACATATCCATCACCTGCTGAGCTTCGTTGAGACGCAGCAGACCGTTGTCAACGAACACGCAGGTCAGGTTTTTGCCGATAGCACGGTGCAGCAGCATCGCGGTGACGGAGGAGTCAACGCCGCCGGACAGGCCGAGGATAACTTTATCATTGCCAACCTGCTCACGAATGCGGGCAACGGCGTCATCGATAATTTTTGCCGGCGTCCACAGCGCTTCACACTGGCAGATGTCGCGCACAAAACGCTCCAGCATGCGCATACCCTGACGGGTGTGGGTAACTTCCGGGTGGAACTGCACGCCGTAGAAGCGTTTTTCTTCGTGCGCCATAATAGCGAACGGGCAGCTGTCGGTGCTGGCAACGGTCACGAAACCTTCCGGAATGGCGGTCACTTTGTCGCCGTGGCTCATCCACACGTCCAGCAACGGTTTGCCGTCCGCGGTCAGGGAGTCTTCAATACCGCGGACAAGCGCGCTGTCGGTCTGAACTTCAACCTGCGCATAGCCGAATTCACGTTCGTTAGAACCTTCAACATGACCACCGAGCTGCATTGCCATGGTCTGCATGCCGTAGCACACGCCGAACACCGGCACGCCCGCATTGAAAACGTATTCCGGCGCACGCGGGCTGTTTTCTTCGGTGGTACTTTCCGGACCACCGGAAAGAATGATACCGCTTGGGTTGAATTCGCGAATTTGTGCTTCCGTAACATCCCATGCCCACAGTTCACAGTAGACGCCCAGTTCACGTACGCGACGTGCAACCAGTTGAGTGTACTGCGAGCCGAAATCGAGGATGAGAATGCGATGTTTATGAATATTGTCTGTCATTGACGCTAATTCCGAGGCAAGTGAAACAAATTCGCCCGGCATATAGCCGGGCGCGGAAACTTATCAGGAGCCCATGCGGTAGTTAGGGGACTCTTTGGTGATGGTCACATCGTGAACGTGACTTTCCTGAATACCCGCACCGCTGATGCGTACAAACTCTGCTTTCGTTCGCAGCGCGTCGATAGTACCACAGCCGGTCAGACCCATACAGGAGCGCAGGCCGCCCATCTGCTGGTGAATGATCTCTTTCAGGCGACCTTTATAGGCAACGCGACCTTCGATACCTTCCGGGACCAGTTTGTCAGCGGCGTTATCGCTCTGGAAGTAACGGTCAGAAGACCCTTTGGACATCGCGCCCAGAGAACCCATACCGCGGTAAGATTTGTAAGAACGGCCCTGGTACAGTTCGATTTCGCCCGGGGATTCTTCAGTACCCGCCAGCATGGAGCCAACCATCACTGCGGCAGCACCAGCAGCAATCGCTTTAGCGATGTCGCCGGAGAAACGAATACCGCCGTCGGCGATAACCGGAATACCGGTGCCTTCCAGCGCTTCAACGGCATCAGAAACGGCAGTGATCTGCGGAACACCGACGCCGGTCACGATACGGGTGGTACAGATGGAGCCAGGGCCGATACCCACTTTAACAGCGCTGCAGCCGGCTTCAGCCAGTGCGCGAGCACCTGCGCCCGTAGCAACGTTACCGCCGATGATCTGCAGGTCAGGATATTTAGCGCGAGTTTCACGGATACGCTGCAGAACGCCTTCAGAGTGGCCGTGAGAGGAGTCAATCAGCAGAACGTCTACGCCAGCGGCAACCAGCGCGTCAACACGCTCTTCGTTACCTGCGCCAGCACCTACCGCTGCACCAACGCGCAGACGACCATGCTCGTCTTTACAGGCGTTAGGTTTACGTTCTGCTTTCTGGAAATCTTTTACGGTGATCATGCCGAGCAGGTGGAAGCTGTCATCAACAACCAGCGCTTTCTCAACGCGTTTTTCGTGCATTTTAGCAAAGACGACATCGCGCGCTTCGCCTTCACGAACGGTCACCAGACGCTCTTTTGGCGTCATATATACGCTAACCGGCTGGTTCAGGTCTGTCACAAAACGCACATCACGGCCGGTGATGATGCCGACCAGTTCGTTATCTTCAGTCACCACCGGGTAGCCTGCAAAGCCGTTACGCTCGGTCAGTTCTTTCACTTCGCGCAGAGTAGTGGTTGGCAGTACGGTCTGAGGGTCAGTTACCACGCCAGATTCGTGTTTCTTCACGCGGCGAACTTCTTCAGCCTGGCGCTCGATGGACATGTTTTTGTGGATAAAACCGATGCCGCCTTCCTGGGCCAGGGCAATTGCCAGGCGCGCTTCCGTCACGGTGTCCATTGCTGCGGAGAGCATAGGAATGTTCAGGCGAATGGTTTTCGTCAACTGGGTGCTGAGGTCAGCAGTATTCGGCAGAACGGTAGAATGAGCGGGAACGAGGAGGACGTCGTCAAACGTCAGGGCTTCTTTTGCGATACGTAGCATGGGCAATATCTCACCTGGGAGGTTATTAAATATTGCCGCGGCATTATACAGAGCGTAACCGATTGCATCCACACTTTTTTGCAAAAAAACCTTGCGCTCCTCTGTGAGCATGTTACTTTCGACTGAATAACTTGCTGATTTAGAATTTGATCCCGCTCACATGTTATCCTCTCAGACCACCTCAATTTTTACCGTAAGCCGCCTAAATCAGACGGTTCGTTTGCTGCTTGAGCAGGAAATGGGACAAGTTTGGATCAGCGGTGAAATCTCGAATTTCACTCAGCCGTCCTCCGGTCACTGGTATTTCACGCTCAAAGATGACACCGCCCAGGTACGCTGCGCGATGTTTCGCAACAGCAATCGGCGGGTAACGTTCCGCCCACAGCACGGTCAGCAGGTCCTGGTACGCGCCAACATTACGTTGTACGAACCGCGTGGCGACTACCAGATAATTGTTGAGAGCATGCAGCCAGCTGGTGAAGGCTTGTTGCAGCAAAAATATGAGCAACTCAAAGCCAAACTGCAGGCTGAGGGGCTATTCGATCAGCAGTTCAAAAAATCACTACCCTCTCCGGCTCACTGCGTTGGGGTCATTACCTCGAAAACCGGGGCTGCGCTGCACGACATTCTCCACGTGCTGAAGCGTCGTGACCCATCCCTGCCCGTTATTATCTACCCGACCGCGGTCCAGGGCGACGATGCGCCAGGACAGATCGTTCGCGCCATTGAGCTGGCGAACGCGCGGAGCGAGTGCGATGTGCTTATCGTTGGGCGCGGCGGCGGTTCTCTGGAAGATTTGTGGAGTTTTAACGACGAACGCGTAGCGCGGGCAATCTTTGCAAGCCGCATCCCGGTGGTAAGCGCCGTCGGCCACGAAACAGATGTCACTATTGCCGATTTTATTGCAGATTTACGGGCGCCTACGCCATCAGCAGCGGCGGAAATTGTCAGCCGCAATCAACTGGAACTGCTGCGTCAAATTCAGCATGGCCAGCAGCGTCTGGAGATGGCGATGGACTACTACATCGCCAACCGTACTCGTCGCTTTACCCAGCTTCATCACCGTTTGCAACAGCAACATCCGCAACTGCGTCTGGCCCGTCAGCAGACCGTGCTGGAGCGACTGCGCCAGCGGATGAATTTCGCTCTTGAGAATAAAATTAAGCAGGCCAATCAGCGCCAACAGCGCGTAAGTCAACGCCTGAGCCAGCAAAACCCACAGCCGCAAATTTATCGGGCGCAAACCCGTATTCAGCAACTGGAGTACCGTCTGGCAGAGAATATCCGCGCGCGTTTAAGCGCACAGCGAGAACGCTTCGGTAATGTGGTGACGCATCTTGAAGCGGTGAGTCCTCTCTCGACGCTCGCTCGCGGCTATAGCGTCACTACCGCGACCGACGGCAGAGTGCTGAAGCAGACCAAACAGGTAAAAACCGGTGATGTGCTCACTACCCGCCTGTCAGACGGTTGGGTAGAGAGCGAAGTGAAAGGCGTAACGACGGCAAAGAAAACGCGTAAGAAAAAGCCAGATTAAACCGGCACAAACTCCACACGTTTCTTCGAAATCAGACCATGGCCATTCTGACAGAAGTAATCCACCGCTCCACAGGCTTTTAACACCTGGAGCGGCTGATGGCACTCCGGACAGCGCGCTTCTAACGGAATATCTTTTTTACAGTTTTCACAGTGTGCCACACCGTTTTGTGGTTCCAGTTCTGCGTGACAATCCGGGCAGGTCATCGACATGGTGACTCCTTTAAATGGCGTTCAATTCTGCGCTAATTTTACCATGATACGCTTAGTGTGAACCACGCAACTGTTGCTGTAGGATCAGTAATCGTTCGACCTCCTCCAGCCTGCGCTGCGTCGTGCGACTCACCTCCTGCGGGCTGCGCTCAAACAGACTTTGCGCCCCCAGAATATGTTCCGCCAGACAATGGGCATAAATCGTACCTGGCAGACACCAGCGTTGCACAACATCACCCTCAATCAATTCGAGCACATCGTCGGCACCCCGTCGGTCGTAGCTGATGGTACGCCCATCACGCAGATAAAGGCGCAGACCTTTTTGTCCGCCAGCGGGCCCCGCGTATTTATTCAGCCAGATATCCAGCGGTACACCGCTAATCAGCCCTTGCAGATGCGCCTCTCCTTCAGGCGTGGTCAGGTCACCCTGGATGATGTTATGTCCAAGACGGTCTTTAGCGCTCTTCACCTGCAGGGTCATGCTGTCATTACCACCCAGGTAACGCACCGTTTCACGCAGCATGGCCAGTACGTGTGCGCCAATGTCCAGAATCACACCGTCCGGGTGGCGAAGCTCACGCGTATCTGGCTCGCCAGTGGCAAAGTTGAGCGCGATCGGCTCTCCTGTAGCGTTAAATCCGCTCGGCTCCTGCAAAAAACCGTCGATTTTAACAACGTCTGAAAAGTGAGAGACAAGTGCCTGTTGTGGGTTATCGCCCTGCCACTGCGTACCGAGTTTTCCCAATGCCAGCTCCATTGCGCCATTGCGCGCCATCCAGTGGTCGAGCGCCAGCACACGGTCGGCAGCGTCGGGTTGCTCCAGCAGCGTTTTCAGTTTTTCAATTTGGGAAAGCGTGGCAACAATCGGTTTTTCAACCACGATTCGTGCGATGGGAGCGGCCAGCGCCTGTTCAAGCACATCGAGATGATGCAGGGATGCGGTGGTGATAAACAGGGTATCAAGCGGTGTTGCAAGAAGTTCAGCGAGCGATGCACAGCGTGTCACACCAGCGGGCTGTTTTGCGGGTTGCACGTCAAATCCCACACAGCACAGGGAATCACCGTAAAGTTTACGCAATGCGGGCAAGTATGCCGTTTCAACGACTGCGCCAAGCCCAACAAACCCTAACAGCATGTTCTCACCTCGTAAATGAATTGGCCGGGACATCACGTCTGCCCCGGCACAATCGAGGTGTTATCAGGCGCTAGTAGCCGGTTTAGTTTGCGTATTCTCCAGCATGCGACGGATCGGCACAATGAGGACGATCAGTACCGCGGCGCAGATAAGCAATGCAATCGAGCAGCGAGCGAAGAGATCCGGCAGCATATCCAGTTGGTCGGCCTTCACATGACCACCAATCAGACCTGCGGCCAGGTTACCCAGCGCGCTGGCGCAGAACCACAGGCCCATCATCTGCCCGCGCATTCTTTCCGGGGCCAGCAGCGTCATGGTCGCCAGACCGATCGGGCTCAGGCACAGCTCACCAAGTGTCAGCATCAGGATACTACCCACCAGCCAGAATGGGGAAACACCTGCACCACCGTTACTGAGAACGTTTTGCGCTGCCAGCATCATCAGACCAAAGCCTGCAGCGGCACAGAGAATACCGATAACGAACTTGGTGATGCTGCTCGGACGAATGTTCATGCTCGCCAGTTTCGGCCACGCCCAGCTGAATACTGGTGCCAGCAGAATGATAAACAGCGCGTTTATCGACTGGAACCAGACCGCCGGGATTTCAAAATCGCCGATCATACGGTTAGTGTAGTCGTTAGCGAACAGGTTGAACGAGGTTGGCTTCTGCTCAAACGCAGACCAGAAGAACGCGGCGGAAACCAGCAGGATAAAGCAGACCAGCAGTCTGGCGCGCTCTTTGCGATTCAGACCAGCAAAGACAAACAGGTAGATAAAATAGAGCGCGACAGAGGCGGCAATCACATACACCAGCATACTGGCAACCGCGACCGGATTTATCACAATCACGCCCTGCGCAATCAGCGTAACGATAACGGCTACGCCGACGGCCAGCGCCAGCAGCCACGCGCCCACACCGTTACGTTTCACTACCGGGCTGTTCCAGGTTGAGTCCAGACCCACTTCGCTGTCATAACGTTTCATCGATGGAACGGCAAACACGCGGAAGATGATCAACGCCACCAGCATCCCGATACCACCGATGCCAAAGCCCCAGTGCCAACCGTGGGATTTAATCAGCCAGCCGGAGATCAGCGGCGCGATAAACGACCCCATATTGATGCCCATATAGAACAGCGAGAAACCGCCGTCGCGACGCGCATCGCCTTTTTTATACAGCGTGCCAACCATCACTGAGATACAGGTCTTAAACAGACCGGAACCGAGCACGATAAACATCAGGCCGATAAAGAACAGGTTGTTCCCCATAATGGCCGAGAGCGCGATCGACAAGTGACCGAGCGCAATCAAAATGGAACCGTACCACACCGCTTTCTGTTGGCCGAGCCAGTTATCCGCCAGCCAGCCACCAGGCAGCGCGGCGAGATACATCGTACCGGCAAAGATACCCACAATCGCCGAGGCATTTTCACGCGCCAGCCCCATGCCGCCGTCATAAACGGTAGCAGCCATAAACAGGATCAGTAACGGGCGAATGCCGTAAAACGAAAAACGCTCCCACATCTCTGTGAAGAATAGCGAGCCGAGCGGATAAGGATGACCGAAGAAAGTTCGGCTTTCTTTTTGATTAACAGAGGATTGCATAATTCTCCCGAAAGTTATGTCGTCGTGCGTGTAAACACCGCGATGTACGCCAGCCAGTTACGTATCTGACCGATTTTTTACATGCGGCGAAAAGTTATTTAACCATTTGATAACCTAAGGCTAGTTTTGTCTAGTACCAGCCCCCGGACTTTAAGATGAAAACTCGACAAATGTCTACTTTCTTAGATTTAAACTTGGCAAAAAACGAATAGTGATTGACATCGCACGGGCTGAGGTTGGCGTTGGAATAACGAAAAAAAACCCGCGACAAGCGCGGGTTTTCATCTGCATCAGCAACGATCACTTGCTTTTTTTGATGTGCTTAATCAAGCGCTTACGCTTACGCATCTGAGTCGGCGTCAATGTATTACGTTTGTTCGCAAACGGGTTCTCCCCTTCTTTGAACTGAATACGGATCGGCGTCCCCATCACGTCCAAAGACTTGCGGAAATAGTTCATCAGATAGCGCTTGTAGGAATCCGGCAGGTCTTTGACCTGGTTGCCGTGAATCACCACGATTGGCGGGTTATAACCACCAGCGTGGGCATATTTCAGCTTCACACGACGACCACGCACCAGCGGCGGCTGATGATCTTCTACTGCCATGGTCATGATGCGCGTCAGCATCGCGGTGCTCACGCGACGTGTAGAGCTATCGTATGCTTCACGGACCGATTCAAACAGATTACCCACGCCGCTACCGTGCAGTGCAGAGATAAAGTGTACGCGCGCAAAATCAATAAAGCCCAGACGGAAGTCCAGCGTCTCTTTGACCTGCTCTTTTACTTCCTGCGTCAGGCCATCCCACTTGTTCACAACGATAACAAGTGAGCGCCCACTATTGAGAATAAAGCCCAGCAGCGACAGGTCCTGATCGGAAATCCCTTCACGCGCGTCAATCACCAGCATCACCACGTTGGCATCTTCAATTGCCTGCAGCGTTTTGATTACTGAGAATTTTTCTACCGCTTCGGTAATTTTGCCGCGCTTACGTACGCCCGCGGTATCGATGAGCACATATTCGCGTTCATCGCGCTGCATCGGAATATAAATACTGTCACGCGTGGTTCCCGGCATGTCGTAAACCACTACGCGGTCTTCGCCGAGAATACGGTTAGTAAGCGTGGACTTACCTACGTTCGGACGGCCGACGATTGCCAGTTTAATCGGCAAATCCTGCGGGTTGAAATCGTCTTCAGGCTCTTCTTCGCCGTTTTCTTTAGCTTCAAGCTGCGCCCAGTATTCTGCGTCTTCATCCACGTCTTCCTGAGGAGCAACGTCATCCATCCACGGCAGTAGAACATGCTCCAGCAGGCTGAGAACGCCACGACCATGTGACGCCGCGATAGGATAAATTTCACCCAGACCCAATGAGTAGAAATCAACAACCGCCTGGTCAGGATCGAGTCCGTCAGTTTTGTTGGCGACCAGGAACGTCGGTTTCTGGCGCGAACGCAGATGTTTAGCAATAGCTTCATCCGCAGGCATCAGGCCAGCACGCGCATCCACCATGAACAGCACAACGTCTGCTTCTTCGATAGCCAACAGCGACTGTTCCGCCATACGGGTTTCAACACCGTCTTCGGTGCCATCAATACCGCCGGTATCAATACAGATAAACTCACGGCCTTCAATTTCCGCACGACCGTACTTACGGTCACGAGTCAGACCCGGGAAATCCGCAACCAGCGCATCTCGGGTGCGAGTTAGACGGTTAAATAACGTGGATTTGCCAACGTTAGGGCGCCCGACAAGCGCGACCACAGGTACCATGTTTAAAGCCTCATTTAAAAAATCATCAGACAACGGGCACATTTTTGCGCCGTTGTTAAAAACAGTAAAACGGCCCCTGCACCAGGAGCCGTTTTTCAAAGCGAGCGGCCGGGACGATTAACGCGTAATGGAGTACAGCGTACCGTCTTTCGCCTGGATCAGCAGTTTACCATCAGCAGAGACCGGCTCGGTCAGGAAACCTGAGCTGTCGACTTTCTGCTGGGCAACAAAACGACCATCGTCAACGTTAATCCAGTGCAGGTAGCCTTCGCTATCACCGACGACCAGATTGCCATTATACAATACCGGGGACGTCAGCAGACGGTGCAGCAGATCGCTTTGCGTCCACAGCGTCACGCCGCCATCGGTGGTCAGCGCCAGTACGCGGTCATTCTGGTCAACCAGGTAGATACGGTTACCGTCGACGATGAAATCATTCACCGAGCCTAGTTCGCGTTTCCACATAATTTGACCGCTGCGCAGATCCAGCGCCGTCAGGTTACCATTATAAGCCAGCGCGTAAACAACGCCATTGACGATAACCGGCGTGGTATCAACGTCGCTCAGACGATCGATTTCCGTTGGGCCTGTCGCCTGAGAGATACGCTGCTGCCAAATCATCTGGCCTTGCTGCATCAGCACGGCGCTCACGCGACCGTTATCACCGCCGACAATAGCTGCGCCAAAGGCAGTTGCCGGAGCGGATTCACCACGCAGAGACAGGGAAGGCATGTCGAGGTTAACGGTCCATTTGATGGCGCCATCAGCTTCGTTTAATGCCTGCAACTGGCCGTTGCTGGTGTGGATCAGTACTACGCCATCGCTCACAACAGGACGAGACAGCGCTTCACCGGCGACTTTCGTCTGCCATGCGGTGGTGCCGTCGCTGGTATTCAACGCATAAACCTGTGCTTTTTCGCTGCCAATGTAAACATGTCCGCCAGACACGGTTACACCGCCAGAAAGCTGTGCAGATGCACGGGAGAACCAGCCGTCTTTCTCACCCAGATTCACAGACCAGACTTCTTTACCGTCGCCTGCGTTCAATGCTTTCACTACACCAGCGCGATCGGCTGCATAGACAACGTTATCCGCCAGCGCAGGGTGAAGATTGGAATAGAAATCACCAATACCGTTACCTACGGAGGTGCTCCATTCCGTAGACGGAGTAAACTGGTTTTCAACCACCGGTAATGGGGACATCTTAACGACATCTTCTTCGCCACTAAACAGTGAACAGCCGCTCAATAGGGTAACGGAAAGCAGCCCTGGCAGAAGTAATTTACGCAATTGCATCGGGTCCCTCTCAGATGGACAAATTATTGATTTTCATCTGCATCATTTCGCTCAGAGCAGGAGAGGCATCGCTTTTCACACCCGCTTCCCATGCGCTACGCGCACCTTGTTTGTCGCCTTTGCTCAGCAACGCTTCACCGCGCAGATCGGCAACAATGGCCGTCCACCCTTCACCTTTAATAGTGTCGAGCGTTTTCAGCGCGGTATCAGCCTGTTTAAGCTGAACCTGAACACGAGCCAGACGCAGGTTAATCACCGCTTTGAGATTTTCATCGCTGGTTGCAGCCAAGCCCTGTTGCAGCTGACTTGCAGCTTTCTCAAGTTCATTTTGGTCAACAAACTGCTGCGCAAGTTCCAGTGAAGCCAGCGCGCCGTAGGTATTTTTATTCTCTGCAGCAAATTTCTCAGCGGCAGGAATGCTGTCCGGTTTACCCGCGCTAACCGCAGTCACCGTATTTTGATACGCCAGAGAAGCAGAGCGTGCGGACTCCGTCTGATGGCTGGTCCAGTAACGCCAACCAACCAGCGCGCCAACCCCTAAAATGATCCCAACAGCCAGCGCCTTGCCGTTTTCAGCAAAGAAGCGTTTTACCGCATCAACCTGGTCGTGTTCGTTCTCGTAAATTTCCACGCTGTCCTTCTCCTTAGCCCAGTAAAGTGCGCAAATGCGCGGCAACGCTATCCTGCGCTACTGCCGTTTGCTCACCAGAGCGCAAATCCTTCACTACAACAGTACCGTCAGCCACTTCGGACTCGCCCAGTACCAGTGCAACGCGGGCGCCCCACTTATCGGCACGGGCAAACTGTTTCTTAAAGTTGCCGCCACCGTGGTTTGTCATCAGTTTCACACCAGGAACTTCATCGCGCAGACGTTCTGCAAGCGTCATTGCCGCCGACTGCGTGTCCGCCCCTGAAGCAACCAGGTATATATCGACAACAGGATCTGCGTTAAATTCCGGATTAACTGCCTGAACTAACAAAACAAGTCGTTCCAGACCCATAGCAAAGCCCACGGCAGGCGTTGCACGACCGCCAAGTTGCTCTACCAGACCGTCGTAACGACCACCGGCACACACGGTGCCCTGAGAGCCCAGGCTGCTGGTGACCCACTCAAATACGGTGCGGTTGTAGTAATCAAGACCACGAACCAGACGCTGATTGACGGTATAGGCAATGCCTGCGGATTCCAGCAGTTTGCACAAGCCCGCGAAGTGCTCGCGAGAGTCGTCATCAAGATAGTCGCCCAGTGCAGGCGCGTCGTTGAGCAGCGCCTGTACTTCCGGGTTTTTGGAGTCGAGAACGCGCAGCGGATTGGTGTACATACGACGCTTGCAGTCTTCGTCCAGTTTCTCTTTGTGCAGTTCCAGGTAGGCGACCAGCGCATCACGGTAGTTAGCGCGGGCTTCAAGCGAACCGATTGAGTTCAGCTCAAGGCTAACATGCTGAGAAATACCCAGCGC
This sequence comes from Citrobacter sp. Cpo109, assembly GCF_030332565.1. NCBI lineage: Bacteria > Pseudomonadati > Pseudomonadota > Gammaproteobacteria > Enterobacterales > Enterobacteriaceae > Citrobacter > Citrobacter sp. Cpo109. The sequence goes on along the minus strand of NZ_JAOWHQ010000051.1, from coordinate 91,160 downwards.
GCGCCACCAGCGAGCGGTCAGCATAATCAGCTCCGCATCGATGTCCGGGCCTTGCAGGCCAAATACTTCGACACCCAGCTGATGGAATTGACGATAGCGTCCTTTCTGCGGACGTTCGTGGCGGAACATCGGCCCGATATACCACAGACGCTGTTCCTGATTGTACAGGAGACCATGTTCGATGCCGGCGCGTACGCAGCCCGCAGTCCCTTCAGGACGCAACGTCAGGCTGTCGCCATTACGGTCCTCAAAGGTATACATCTCTTTTTCAACCACGTCGGTAACTTCACCGATCGCGCGTTTGAATAACGGGGTCTGCTCTACAATCGGCAAGCGGATTTCACTGTAACCGTAGCTACCGAGCACGTTTTTGAGAGTGCCTTCAATGCGCTGCCAGATGGCGGTTTCGCCAGGCAGATAATCGTTCATGCCGCGAATGGCTTGAATGTTTTTTGCCACGTTTATTCTCTTTATGAATATAAAAATGAACCCTCAGCGCTAACCCGAACAATGCGGGCGCCATGCGGGTTCAATCATACACGGGAAGCACGCCGCTTCCCATCACGTTGTTATTTTTCAAGCTGCTGCACGTCGATACGACGCGCTTCGTCCAGAATACTCGCTTTAGCGCGGATGCGGGCTTCAAGCTGCGTAATCATGTCGTCGTTATCGAGTCTGTCCTTACGCACGCCGTCTTCATACAGGCCGCTTTTCTTGTTACCGCCCGTCACGCCCAGCGTAGAAACCAGCGCTTCACCAGGACCGTTTACCACGCAGCCGATGATCGAAACGTCCATTGGCGTAATGATATCTTCCAGGCGTTGCTCCAGCGCGTTAACCGTACCAATAACGTCAAACTCCTGACGCGAACAGGTTGGGCAAGCGATGAAGTTGATCCCGCGCGCGCGAATGCGCAGCGATTTCAGGATATCGAAACCCACTTTGATCTCTTCCACCGGATCGGCTGCCAGAGAAACACGCAGCGTATCGCCGATCCCTTCAGATAACAGCAGGCCAAGGCCGATCGCGGACTTCACCGAACCACTACGCAGGCCACCGGCTTCGGTGATCCCCAGATGCAGCGGTTGATCGATCTGTTTCGCCAGCAGGCGATAGGATTCTACGGCGAGGAAAACGTCAGACGCTTTGACACTGACTTTGAATTGATCGAAGTTCAGACGATCGAGGTGATCCACGTGGCGCATAGCGGATTCCAGCAGCGCCTGCGGCGTCGGTTCACCGTATTTTTCCTGCAGATCTTTTTCCAGCGAGCCGGCGTTGACGCCGATACGGATAGGAATATTTTTATCACGAGCGCAATCCACCACCATGCGAATACGCTCTTCACTGCCGATATTACCTGGGTTAATACGCAAGCAATCAACACCGTATTCCGCTACCTTCAGCGCGATACGATAGTCGAAGTGAATATCGGCAACCAGCGGGACGTTAACCTGCTGTTTGATAAGCTTGAACGCTTCTGCGGCATCCATTGTCGGTACAGAGACACGAACAATGTCTGCACCTACGCGTTCCAGCGCTTTAATCTGATTAACCGTCGCTTCCACATCCGTGGTACGCGTATTAGTCATAGACTGTACGGCGATGGGCGCACCATCGCCGATCGGCACGTTCCCAACGTAAATGCGTGTCGATTTTCTACGTTGAATTGGAGCCTGGTTATGCATTAAAAAATCTCCCGCATTGCCGTCTGTTACTGAGCCGGTGATTGTTCGGCATTAACGGTCAGACGCGCAACCTGGTTAGTTCTGATAAAACGACTCAGATCGACAGGTTTACCCTGGAACTGAATCTGCACTGCCGCCGGGGCGCCAATTTTCAGTTTGTACGGCGCTTGACCGGTCAGGTTTAGATTGCCGTCTTTACGCTGCATCCCGCTGAACAGTTTTTTACCGGTCGCATCGGTTACTTCCAGCCAGCAATCGGCGGTAAAGTTCATCACCAGCGCGTTAGGATCGGCTGCAGGTGTAGTCACACCTGCCTGATCGGTCGGCAGAGGAGCCGCTGTAGCTGGCGCTGTTGGCGCTGCGGTTGCGGTATCGACGTTAGCCTGAGATGGGGCAACAACGGCGTTCTGTTGCGCATCAGCGGCGGGTGCCGGGGTCGCAGCAACGTCTGGCGTTGGCGCTGCGTCCGCCACCGCACCATCGTCAGGAGCCGGAGGGGTATCCTGCCCTGCTGCTGCGCTGGTATCTAACGGTACGTTCTGCGCACCCTCTTTACCGGCATTCAGCTCAGCAGAGGATTGATCGGCCATGGTGGTGATCTCTTCCTGCTGCGCTTTATGGTTCTGCCACCACCAGGCGCCTGTCAGTCCGACAACGACAAACAGCACCAGCCAGGTAAAGGTCATTAACCAGCCGTCACGTTTCTTACGACGCTTACCGAGCGAAAAGCTCTGCATCGGTGCGACCTTAGCTGGTCGAATCGGAGCCTGTTTTTCCAGCCCTGGCAACAGTTCTTCTTCAGGAATATGCACCAGACGCGCATAAGAACGGATATACCCGCGCAGGAATGTTGAAGCAAGATCGGCTGGCGCCTTATCTTCTTCAATATCGCGTACCGTGGAGACCTTCAGGCAAAGTCGCTCCGCGACTGCCTGCTGGCTGAATCCGAGTTGTTCACGGGCATTGCGCAGACGAACGCCGGTGGATAGTGTTTCATTTTTGTCGTGCGTGGCTTCAGTATTCATTCGCTACAGCTGCGTAAATTTGGGTTCTGATGCCGGCGAGCCACAATGCTCACCCACACCGCGAAACATCTGGTCAGTTAACCTTCGTCAGACAGTATAAAACGGTCAGACTATCAATGACAAAACGGCGTAAACCTGAGGGCTAAACACTTGTTACGCCGTTACATACTGCCTTAAAGTCGACAAAAACGCACCGTTATTATTGACCTGACGACGACAACAAAAAACCTCATATGGCTTACGTTGCACTACGGTACAGGAATTATACCGTAGTGCGCCAACATCAAACGGTCTTAATGTCGATAGCGTCGCCCTGCATACGCTTACGCAGAGTACGCTTGGTACGGTCGATAACGTCGCCCGCCAGCTGACCGCAGGCTGCATCGATGTCATCACCACGTGTTTTACGTACGATGGTAGTGAAACCATAGCTCATCAACACTTTGGAGAAACGATCGATACGGCTGTTAGAACTACGGCCATACGGCGCGCCCGGGAACGGGTTCCACGGGATCAGGTTGATCTTACACGGCGTATCTTTCAGCAGTTCTGCCAGCTGATGCGCGTGTTCAGTGCCATCATTGATGTGATCTAACATCACATACTCAATGGTTACACGACCCTGGTTAGCGTTGGACTTCTCCAGATAACGACGAACCGCGCCAAGGAATGTTTCGATATTGTACTTTTTGTTGATAGGTACAATTTCGTCACGAATTTCATCGTTCGGCGCATGCAGAGAAATCGCCAGCGCGACGTCAATCATATCACCCAGCTTATCCAGCGCAGGGACAACGCCTGAGGTGGAGAGCGTGACGCGACGCTTGGACAGCCCAAAACCGAAGTCATCGAGCATGATTTCCATCGCCGGAACCACGTTGGTCAGGTTGAGCAACGGCTCGCCCATCCCCATCATCACCACGTTGGTAATAGGACGCACGCCCGTAGCCTTCACCGCACCAACGATCTTCGCCGCGCGCCAGACCTGACCAATGATCTCCGATACCCGTAGGTTACGGTTAAAGCCCTGTTGCGCCGTAGAGCAGAATTTACACTCTAATGCGCACCCGACCTGTGAAGAAACACACAGGGTCGCACGATCGTCTTCCGGGATATACACCGTTTCAACGCGCTGATCGCCAACCGCGATAGCCCATTTGATCGTACCGTCAGAAGAACGCTGCTCTTCCACCACTTCCGGGGCGCGAATTTCAGCCACTTCTTTCAGCTTGTTACGCAGCACCTTGTTGATGTCAGTCATGTCATCAAAGTTGTCGCTGCAATAGTGGTACATCCACTTCATGACCTGATCGGCACGAAACGGTTTTTCGCCCATCTCTTTGAAGAATTCGCGCATTTGCTGACGGTTCAGATCCAGCAGGTTAATTTTTCCATTTTTATTTGGAACCGCAGGAATGACGACTTCAGAGGTGTTAACTAATTCAGACATAATTTTTTCCGGCCTCGTTGTTACACGTTGTGGCCCGTGGAGGGTTAAAAAGAAACGCCCCGGCAAGCAATCTGCTCTTCCGGGGCGTTGCATTGTACAAAGTCTGGCGCAGGGATGCCACGTTTGCACGAAGCATTAGTGAAAATAATATGTAAAGGAAGATCGTAGGCCTGATAAGACGCATTAGCGTCGCCACCAGGCAAAGCAGAGCCGGATGCGCAAACGCTTATCCGGCCTACAGGACGAGCTTATTAGCGCGTACGCGGGCAAACCTCGCCTTCACCAAAGAAATAGGCGATTTCGCGCGCCGCTGACTCAACGGAGTCGGAACCGTGAGTACCGTTCTCGGTGAAGCTGTCAGCATAGTCTGCACGCAGAGTACCGGCCAGCGCATTCGCCGGGTTGGTTGCGCCCAGCAGATCGCGATGACGCTGTACGGCATTTTCGCTTTCCAGAACAGAAACAACGATCGGACCGGAGGTCATAAATTCAACCAGACCGTCAAAGAACGGTTTGCCATCGTGCTCAGCATAGAAGCCACGTGCCTGCTCAACGGTCAGGTGCAGCATTTTAGTGCCGACAATTTTGAACCCTGCTGCTTCAAAGCGCGCAAAGATGCTCCCAATAACGTTTTTTGCCACCGCGTTTGGTTTGATGATGGAAAAAGTACGTTCAATAGCCATGATAACCTCTGTAATGTGTTCTGTTGTTGTCTATATAGATGTACGACCTGGCGCGGATTATAAAGAGCATCCCGGCAATTGACTATTGATGAAGGTAACATTTCTTTAAAATAAGATGAATTTTAGCAACAAACAGTCACCAACTGGTCTACTGCATCGAAAATCTCACCGTCGCTACCTGACCAGCGTCATCCATCACCAGCAGTTGATAATCCCCTTTAGTCGCCAGCCGTAGCGTAAGACGACGTCCACGTTCTTCCAGCCTTTCACCGTTAAGAAACCACCAGCGTTCACCGCTCCCACCACTGGTTTGCACCGGCAATGAGGCTTGAGCAGAACCGGGTAAACGCTTCACAATCGCGCCATCACGAATACCTGTCAACTGCAACGGCTGTGAAGCGTCTTGTCCCAGCGGCGGACACGTGGCAGAAACTGGCGGTAATCTCGCCCCACGGCGTTCTGATTCCGGTAGCCATGGCTCCAGCGGCAACGGCCAGACGATTAACGTTTGCTCGTGCGTCTGCGGGCAATCCGCCGCCACACGTTTGCCTTCATCATCCAGCCAGACAGGAAAACGAATGCCATTAACCCCTTCCTGCTCGGGCAATAATAACGTTGGCGGCTGACTGCCATCCAGTAACCAGGTTGCCAGACGGCGACGGCAGTTGCTGTCTCCAGGGGCAAGGGATTGCCCGCCCGGCCAGCACACCACACCGCGACTCACGGATTCAGGGCGTGGATCTTCCGGCTGATTTGTCCCGCGAGAGAGCAAAAGATTGTTGACCTGAGTGAGCAGCGGCACGGCGCTGGCAAATCCAAACTGGCCCACCACCGGCGTTCCGTCTGGTCTGCCAGTCCAGATACCGATCACATAACGGGCGTTAACGCCAATCGCCCAGGCATCGCGATAGCCATAGCTGGTGCCCGTTTTCCACGCCAGCGGAACCACTCTACTCAGCGCGTTATCCGGCAGCGGTTGCGCTTCGTCGGCCATAATACGGCGAATAATCCACGCCGCGCCCGCCGACATCAACGGGCGTTCAAGCAGTGGGTCACCCGGCTGCAGACGCAGTTTTCCCGCTTTTCCCTGGCGGGCAAAGGCGCTGTACGCTGCGGCCATATCTTCCAGCCTTGCCCCCGCGCCACCTAAAATCAGCGACAGATTTGGCGCAGCCCCTGCGGGCAGATACAGCGGTAAGCCGACGTTACGTAACGATGCGGCAAAGCGCTTCGGACCATAGGCTTCGAGCACCTGCACGGCGGGTAAATTCAACGACCTTACCAGCGCTTCGCTCATGCTCACCGGGCCATGAAAACCGCTGTCAAAATTCCCCGGTCGATAGTCCCCAGTTCGCCGCGGGACATCCTGCAACAACGAAGCGGGATGAATGAGTCCGTCATCCAGCGCCAGACCGTAAACAAACGGCTTCAGCACCGAGCCTGGCGAACGGATCGCATTCACCATATCCACATGACCAAAGCGGGAGTCGTCATTCATATCTACCGACCCCACCCAACCACGCACGCTCATATCGGTGTGATCGACCACAATCATTGCCAGCGAACTGCGTGCAGGTAAGCGCCCCTTCCAGTTCTGCGCCAGCTCTTCCAGTTGACGCTGCAATCCGGCATCAAGGGTAGTCACGATTTTATCGCTCCGGCTTTTTCCCAGCATCATGCGCGAGAATAACGGCGCTAACTGCGGCATTTGCCTGGGCGCCAGCCAGACTGGCTCTTCACGCGACTCCTGTACCTGTCTGGCAGGCCAAATGCCCTGGGTCGCCATACGTTCGAGCACTTTATTACGCGCCGCTTCAGCACGGTCCGGCCAACGGTCCGGGCGCAGGCGACTCGGTGCCTGTGGCAAAACAGCCAGCAGCGCGGCATCGGAGTAACTCAATTGCGCGGGTGATTTACCAAGATAGGCCCAGCTTGCCGCCCCCACACCCTGCAGCGTACCGCCAAACGGCGCACGGTTGAGATACAGTGTCAGGATGTCGCGTTTGGAGAGATGCCATTCCAGCTGCAATGCGCGCCAGAGCTGGCGAAACTTGCCGCCAAAGGTTCGCGGATGAGGATCGAGTAATCGTGCGACCTGCATGGTGAGCGTACTGCCGCCCGAAACCACGCGCCCAGAGGAGAGGTCCTGCCATGCTGCGCGCAGTACTGAAAACGGATTGACGCCGGGATGCTTCCAGAACCAGCGGTCTTCGTAGTTAATTAGCGCCTCAAGGTAGCGGGGCGACACCTCATCAATCGTTACCGGATACCGCCAGATACCTTCGGCATCGGCAAAGCGCCAGAGTGGCGTACCATCATGTGCCACCACGACCCGCGCAGGATCGACTTCGTGCAAGGGCAGCGGCCAGATTTTATCTGCCGCCCAAACTGCCGCCACAATCAATAGCGCAACGGCTGCCAGCCAGAGCCAGCAGCCGCGTTTACCCAACCCGCGCATCATTTACGGTCTGACAATCAAAAGTCCCTCTGTCGCACCGGTCGCGCGCCACTGCGGAACATACATTGATTCCACCTGTGGGACGGGAACCTGGTAGGTCCCCGGCGTCACCGCTCGCGCCAGATACACCAGCGTAACCGGTTGTCCTTCATTGACCGCCACCGCAGCGACAAAGCGATCGTCACGGAACTCAACGTGCTGGATATCTGCCTGCTGCATCTGATTAAGCAGATTCGCCACTTCGCTGCCGCTATCCTGCAGGCTGGCGCTGCCGTTGGCCAGATTCTGGTTTTCCAGTTCCAGTCCTGCTGGCAGTAAGTCAACCACCAGTGCATCCGGCACGTTCTGGCTGGCTTTCACCTCCAGCCAGACCAGCACCAGCTCGCCGCTGCGCAGCGAATCCAGCGATTTGCTGTTTCCGTCGAGCCCCAGGATTTGACGCTCAATATGCAGAACGTTGTTGGCAGGCGTCGGTGAGGTTTGCGGATAACCGCTCACATCCAGACGCAGCCACAGCGGTAGATTACCGGTATTGGTGACGCTCAGCGTAGACAGCGCATCGGCATCCAGATTACGCGTCTGTGATTTCTCCCCGGCTAACGGTTGCTCCGAGAATGACGTTTGCGCCTGCCATGTGCCTGGCAAGTCCTGTAACGTACGCGCGGCAAGGAACAACGCATTATTTTCCTGAGTCGAGAGCCAGCGCTGCCCAAAGGCCTGTTCTGACAACGTGTTCAGCAGCGTATTCTGCACGTCAGGTTTGAGCTTGTTCTCTTCGAGCAAGGCCAGCATCAACGCGTTATCCCGCAACGCACTGCCGTAATCCGCCATCCACTGTTGCGTATCGCGGCGCGGCGTATTCAGCGCTAGCGTCAACGCCTGTTCACTGCGGTTAGCATCGCCCATATTTTTCAGCGCGATTCCCAGTTGTAACAGCGGTAAACCAGAGGCCGCTTGCGCACGACGCTCCCAGATCTCACGCAATGCGCCGAGCGGGGCTTTTTGCTGACGCGCCAGAACCAACGCGGCGTATGCTTGTACGGCAAACCGGCTTGCTGAAGAGTCGTCGGTATAGCGAATCGACAACATTCCTGGATCCTGCAAATAGCGCAGCAGCCGCTCGTTGCCACGGTTAATGACTTCTACCGGGACGCTGTAGCCCTGTTCATTTGCCCGAACGAGGAAATCCATGACATACGCGGTCAGCCAGTACTCTTCCGACCCGTTTTTATCCCACAGCGCGAAACCGCCGTTATCACGCTGCATCTGCACTAAACGAGAAATCCCAATATCGACTGCCGCACGGCGTTTTTCATCGCTGTCGCCCACAATACCTAACGCCTTCAATTGCGCAGCATTGGTGTATAAGGATGGAAACAACCCGCTCGCCGTTTGCTCCAGGCAACCGTAAGGGTAAGCCTTCAGTTCGCGGATATAACGCGCCAGATTTAGCGGCGGCTTACCGCTGAACAGCAGTTGTCCCTGCATCGTTGCAGGGGAGAAATTGGTCAGTTCTTCGCCCGGAAGCTGCCAGGTTGCGCCCGGCTGAAGTGCGACACCGTTATTAACGGTTTGCGCCGGGAACGCCGGACGCACGCCAATCTTCCACTGTTTATGCTGAACTGGCAGCGTTTCACCCGGTAAAGTCAGACCGCTAATTTCTGCCTGAATTTCGCCATCGCCAAACCCCTCCCGCGCACGCACCGGAATAAACAACGTAGTCCGTACGCCTGGTGCCAGATTTACCGGAGCAGGATCTTGCCCCATCAGCTCCAGTAAGCTATTGGACGCGAGCTTAATATTCAGCGTTTGCGGTTTGTCAGTCAGGTTAGTCACGTCCAGCGTCAGGCGCGAGGTATCGCCTTCCGCCAGAAAACGCGGCATATTCAGTTCAGCAATTACCGGCGCGGCAACAATCACCTTGCTTTCACTGCTGCCAAAGTCATCCGCCGTCCAGGCCTGTGCCATTACCCGTAGCTCGCCGTTGAAATCACCAATCGGTAGCGTCACCGTACCTTCGCCCTGCTCGTTGAGCGTAACCGGCAGCGCCTGTTGCGCCACGATATTGACGTGATTAACCGGTGGCTTACCGCCGCGTTTTAATTCATCGCCATCTCCACCAAAGCGCAGCGCCGCCAGCCGCCCTTGCCCTTCGATCACCTGGCCGTAAATATCATAAATATCCGCGCCATAGCGTTTTTGCCCGAAAAACGCCTGCCACGGATCTGGCGTGGCGTAATCGGTAATGTTCAACACTCCGCTATCAACAGCAGAGACCAGCACGTTAACCTGTTTTGGTACGTCGCCATTTTTGACGCTGGCTTTAATCTTGACGGTCAACGGCTGGTTTGGCCGTATTTTCGCCGGGTTTTCCAGCGCCAGCGCCAGACGACGGTTTTCATCACCTAACGGCAAATGCAGTAAACCGACCGCCCGTTTTGGCGTGGCCGAACGGGACTTGTCGCCAGGACGAACCACCAGCGCACTGAGATACAAATCGTGGCGATTCCAGGTTTTATCGATTGGGATGGAGATATCGAGACCATCCGCCGGTACGTCTATTTCTTGCCACCACAGCGGGCCTTCGCTGGATTCCACCATCGCATAACCTTTGCCAGCAGCGGGAGCGGCAACGTGCAGCTTCATGGTATCGCCAGGACGATAGCTGGGTTTGTCCAGTTTCAGAGTCACGCGATCGGGACGCACAGCCCCACTGCCGTCGCTGTTATCCTGCCAGCTATAACCTGCCCAGAAGCGTACGCTGCTCACCGCATCATTCGGGGCTTTCACTTCCAGACGATAGGCACCCCACTCAACCGGGAAGCTGACTTTACCGGTTTCATCGGCCTTAAGATCCAGAGCCTGCTCACCTTCAACCAGATCCTTTTGATCGAACTGAGATTGCCAGCCCTCGCCTTCAGACCAGTTCCAGTAGTAATCCCGGCGCTCGCGGATCAAACGCACCTGCAAACCGGACACCGCTTTTTTCTCGCCCTGCGCATCGGCATAAACAATGTCGAAAGCGGCGTTGCTGTTTTCATCAACGATAGGCTGATTCAAAGTGGTATCAGTGCGGTAGTCATAGACGGCTTTTGCCGCAAACTGCGGACGAATACCCGGCAGCGTGTCCGCAGGCCAGATGGCTTGTTCAGCCCGACGCGTCACCGGGCGGCCACCAGATTCCAGCAGGCTGGCTTGCAGGATCACCTGTAACGGAGAATGCGTCTCCTGCCATTGGCTGTTGGTGGTCACTTCGCCGCGACCGTGTTCATCCAGCGTAAGCTGAACTTCATCGAGGCTGCGGGACAGGTTTTCTTCGGCAATATTACCAAATTGGAACCCCGGCAATGCCTGCACCGCTTCGCGCAGCGGGCGCAGGAAAAGCTGTCCTTGCAGAGCATTGCCGTTAGCGGGCGCGCCGTACAGGTAGTAGCCCACTACCGAGAACTTCACTTCATCAGCCGGAGCTACCGGAATCTTATTGGCGGAGAGATTGAGCGCCATCCGCTCAGGCATAAAATCTTCGACGTGGAAATCCCACATCCGTGAGTGGTTGTCGCCCGTATTAGCACGAATATGCCACATACCGGTTGGCGCGTTAGTGTCCAGCGGCCAGCTAAAGCGGTACAGACCGTTCTCCGGCTGGCTAACCACCGAACGTAACACTTGCCCGTCGGGCTTTACGACCTCCAGCTTCACCGGCTGGTCGGGCAACGTTTTGCCGTCGCTGTCACGCAGTAATCCGTTGAGGATCACCGTTTCGCCAGGACGATAGAGGTCACGGGGAGCAAACATAAAGAACTGTTTGCTGTATCCCGGTGCACCGGCAATATCAAATTCAGCCAGATCCAACGCCGGGAGTTTCAAATCCAGCAGCGTGGTTTGCCCGTCTTTGCGGGCCAGCAATAAAGCCGCGTCTTTATCAGTCTCCAGTTTGACATGACCCTGCGCGTCGCTGGTAGCCTGCGCCAGCGTCTGTCCTTTTTCGTTGAGTAACGTGACCTCAATACCCTGCTGCGCAGCGCCATTTTCCAGACTCTGTGTAAAGACATCCAGTTGATTATGGTAACGGTGCGCAGACACACCAATATCGCTGAGCGTGAACAGCGTAGCGGCATTACTGTAGTTGTATTGTCCAGCCTGATTCATCACCGCGATGTAAACACCTGCTTGCTGCAACGGCTTGATATCGCTCAACGGCAGCAGCAGCTTCTCACGGGTGTTACGCGCAGGATTGAGATCAAAGCGTCCGGTATACACCAGTTCCGCCATTTTCAGCAGATTGTCAGATTCCCAGTTCGTCAACGAATTGCGGTATTCCCACTGGCTGACAAATGCGCCGAGCGATTCAGGCTTCACGCGAAAGAAGTTCACATCCACGCTGTTAACGTTGAGGGCCATTACCGGCAGGCCTTCAATTACTTTTCCCGGCAGCAGCGAGCCGCGACTGGCAAACCCTACGCTTGGCTGTACATCGCGGGTGGTAATGTTTTTTTCATAATCAATAGCGAACGTCGCTTTATTCAGCGCCAGCAAATCACGCTCAATGGTCACCACCAGTTCCCGGTTAGGTTCCAGATGGCGTAAGCGCAGCTCTTTCAGATTTGGCGCCAGCTCCCAGGCACCATCCACTTTGCCGCTTTTTTTATCAACAACGTGCACGACGCGGGAAAAATCTTGTTCTGGATCGAGGGGAATGGAGAAGGTCAAAACGAGCGTTGCCGCACCGTCGAGCTGGACCTCTGAGGCATCCAGCAGCGTCAGCGACTTGCCCTGGCTTTGCTGCACCAGCTTTTGTAATTGAGCTTTATCTTTTGCTGGCGCAGTCTGTGGCGCAGGCGCATCAGGTTTCGCAGCCGTCGGTGATTTTTCATTATTATTATCGCACCCGACCAGTGCCAGCATCAGCATGCAGGCCGCTACGCGTAAATGTTTCATTTTTCATCCCTGGCCGTAGTGGCCCGTTAGCTACGTAGAACAACTATTATGCGTCAGATTTCCGGCTGTGGAAGTCAGTAACTGAACAACGTTGTCTTAATTTAAGTGATTAATGTGGATTCACCTGACAAATCAGCCTGTTTTACTTGTCGCTTTACGGTAAACATCCGACAATTTGCCAAAACCTGGTAAAAATGGAGATGCCTATGACCACCGCCTTCTTTGTCGCTGCCGACTGGCTTGCCGAACACATTGACGACCCGGAAATACAAATTCTTGATGCCCGGATGGCACCTCCAGGACAGGAAGATCGCGATGTTGGCGAGGAGTATCGTGAGGGCCATATTCCTGGCGCAGTATTTTTTGATATTGAAGCGCTTTCCGATCATACCTCACCGCTACCGCATATGATGCCACGCCCCGAAGCCTTTGCCGTTGCGATGCGCGAGCTGGGCGTTGATCAGGATAAGCATCTGGTTATCTACGATGACGGTAATCTGTTTTCCGCGCCACGCGCATGGTGGATGCTGCGGACATTTGGCGTCGAAAATGTCTCCATTCTGGCAGGCGGTCTGGCAGGCTGGAAGCGCGATGAGCTAATGCTCAAGGAAGGCGATGAGGATTTACCTGAAGGTGAATTTAACGTGGCCTTTACGCCTGACGCAGTAGTGCGCGTTACCGATGTACTGCTGGCCAGTCATGAAAAAACGGCGCAGATCGTCGATGCCCGTCCGGCTGCGCGTTTTAATGGCGAAGTTGACGAGCCGCGTCCTGGTCTGAAACGTGGTCATGTGCCGGGTGCGCTTAACGTACCGTGGACAGAACTGGTTCGTGACGGCGAACTGAAAACCACCGATGAGCTGGATGCTATTTTCTTCAGCCACGGCGTGAGCTTTGACCGCCCTATTATCGCCAGCTGCGGCTCCGGCGTAACGGCTGCCGTCGTGGTGCTGGCACTTGCCACGCTGGGCGTTTCTGACGTCGCATTGTATGACGGCGCATGGAGCGAATGGGGAGCACGCAACGATTTACCGGTAGAACCGCAATTATAAAGCTGGAAAAGCCGGATAGCGCTTCGCTTATCCGGCCTACAATTTAGATAATCCGGTTCTGTTTAAAGTCGCGCAGGAAACCGCCCCAGCGGCGTTCGTAGAACGGTGCGATATGCTCAGTGATAAAGTGGCTCACGCCCTTCTCACCCTTCTTCACCTGGCAGATATCAATAGGTTCATCGCCCGGCAGCGTATCGGTCGCGACGCTGCCAGCAGCGTGGATGATCTCTTCAATATCCCCTTCTGCTTCAATACCAATCAGCAGATTCGGCTGGGCTTCCGCGCTTTCTTTGATTGAGCAGAGAAACGCGCGTTTTACCGGCTTAATGGTTTTAAACAGCGTAGTCAGCGAGTCAATCATTTGCGCCGGAGGTTCAGCGACTTCAGAGAGGATCAGCGATTCACCGCCTTCCAGTACTTCCTGGGTGCTGAGCGGATTCCCCTCTTCCCCCATCAGCAGGCTGATTTCACGCGGCATAAACTCTTTGCCGGTCGGCAGTTTCGCGTTGAGAAACAGCGTTTCGCCGAGCGTCATTTCAAACAACGTACGCACCGGCATAACGACAAATGCTTGCTCATCTTCCACCGCCTGCTGCAGGGCTTCCAGAGAGGTGAAGAACGGGATCACGGTCGTGCCGTCTTCTTTTTCCCAGTGCTGCAGGTCGAGAGCGCTGTCTTCAACCACCGCCTCGCCTTCTGCGGCAGTACCCGGCACCCAGACTGTGGATTCCAGTAAAGTACGGAAAAATGCCGGACGATGCGCAGGCTCTGTTGCCGCTTGCTCCAGCAACGTTTCTAATTCGTTTTTTGTTTCGGACATAAGTATCACAAATTGGATGAATACATGTAGGCCGGATAAGCGTAGCGCCATCCGGCAATACAGTAATTAATTATGCGGTCAGCAGATTCGCAATCGTGCGCACACCCAGACCGGTTGCGCCCGCAGACCACTGTTCAACCGGCGCTTTGCGATAGGTTGCGGAGCAGTCGATGTGCAGCCAGCCCTGCTGGTAGTTTTCCACGAAATGGGACAGGAAGCCCGCCGCGGTGCTTGCACCAGCCGGGTAAGCCGCGCTGCCGGTGTTATTCAGTTCGGCAAAGTTAGACGGCAACTGACTACGATGGAACTCTGCCAGCGGCAGACGCCAGAACGGTTCGTTTTCTTGCGCCGCACTTGCCAGCAGGCGGGCAGCCAGCTGATCATCAAAGCTAAACAGCGCGTGGTAATCATTGCCCAGCGCGGTTTTCGCCGCGCCGGTCAGCGTGGCAGCATCAATAATCAGCTCCGGTTTCTGCGCGCTGGCATCGATCAGGCCATCGGCCAGCACCAGACGTCCTTCGGCATCGGTATTCATCACTTCAACTTTTTTACCGTTGCGATAGTGAATGATATCGCCGAGCTTAAAGGCGTTGCCGCTAATCAGGTTATCCGCGCAACACAGATACAGCTTCACGCGCTTGTTCAGACCACGGGTGATGGCAAATGCCAACGCGCCGGTGACCGTTGCCGCACCGCCCATGTCGGACTTCATTGAGTCCATAAATGCGCTTTGCTTGATGCTGTAACCACCGGAATCAAAAGTAATTCCCTTACCAACCAGGCAGGCATAAACCGGGGCTTCTTTGTCGCCTGTTGGGTTGTAGTCCAGCGCCAGCAGCACCGGCGGACGTTCAGAGCCGCGACCCACGGTATGCAGACCCATGTAGTTCTGCTCGCGCAGATCTTCACCTTTGGTGATGCGGTAAGAGACGTTATCGCACGCGACGGAGCACAGCAGATCAACAGCGCGCTGCGCCAGCTGTTCAGGGCCCAGCTCTTCTGCCGGGGCGTTAATGGTATCGCGCACCCAGTCAATAATCTTCAGACGGCTATCCAGCTCTTTGCGCTGCGCTTCGTCCAGAGCGGCCCACTCAACTTTGCGGGTGCCTTTTGGTCCCTTGTAGCCCTGCCAGAACGCCCAGCTACGTTCGGTATCCCAACCTTCACCATCCAGTTGAACGTGTTTAATACCCAGGCCGTCGATTTTACGCGCGGCACGCTGGATAAGGCCGAGGTCATCTTTTCCGTTCAGGTGCAGGGTAATGCCGTCATTATTAATGCTGTATGTCGCCTTTTCACCCCAGCGGGCATCGGCGGGTTGCGTGGAAAGCGTAATTTTCATGGCTTCTGTCATTTTATTTATCCTTATTTTCGCGCATACAGGAAAACGGGCCACCCGTGGGCAGCCCGTTGACTTATTCGGCTTCGTCCAGCCAGACCAGCAAAATGGCCTCAAGGATTTTTTCGTTCGATGCCTGAGGATCATCATCGAACTTTTCCAGGTCACAGATCCACTGGTGCAGATCGGTGAAACGAACGGTCTTGGGATCGAGATCGGGGAAAGCGTCATACAGCGCCTCGCCGATTTCGCGGCTATCGGTCCACTTCAGTCCCATACTACCCTCTGTTAATGCTCACGCGCATGATTGATTGTGTAACGTGGGATTTCGACCACTAAATCGTCCTCGGTTACCCGCGCCTGACAGCTTAAACGGCTCTCCGGCTCCAGTCCCCAGGCTTTATCCAGCATGTCGTCTTCTTCTTCTGTGCTTTCCGGCAAAGAATCAAAACCTTCACGCACGATGCAGTGGCAGGTAGTGCAGGCACAGGATTTTTCACAGGCGTGTTCAATCTCGATCCCGTTACGCAGGGCAACGTCGAGAATGGTTTCGCCGGTCTCAGCTTCCAGAACTGCGCCATCGGGACAGAGATCCTGATGAGGCAAAATAACAATCTTTGGCATATTAAACCTCGTCCACGGAATGGCCTTTCAGCGCGCTACGGACGGATTTGTCCATGCGGCGAGCGGCGAATTCCTGGGTTTGTTTGTCTACGTTTTTAATGGCTTGTTCTATCGCGTCAACATCGTCACCCTGTGCAACCTCGCTCAAGTGCGCGGCGGCGGTGTCGATAGCCTGACGTTCTGCGGCGCTTAACAGCGCGGCATCAGCGTTCAGCGCACCGGATAAACTCTCCAGTACGCGTGCCGCTTCGACTTTCTGTTCTGCCAGCATACGGGCTTTTACGTCCTGCTCGGCAAAACTCATCGAATCCTGAATCATGGAGGCGATTTCACTGTCGGTCAGACCGTAGGACGGTTTAACCTGGATTGAGGACTCAACGCCGGTGGATTTCTCCATGGCGGTGACGCTCAGCAGCCCATCGGCATCCACCTGGAAGGTCACGCGGATATGCGCGCCGCCTGCTGGCAATGCCGGGATGCCGCGCAGCGCAAAACGCGCCAGGGAACGGCAGTCCTGCACCAGTTCACGCTCGCCTTGCATCACGTGAATGGACATCGCGGTCTGGCCATCTTTAAAGGTGGTAAAGTCCTGCGCGCGCGCCACTGGGATAGTGGTGTTACGCGGGATCACTTTCTCCACCAGACCGCCCATGGTTTCCAGTCCCAGAGACAGCGGGATAACGTCCAGCAGCAGCATTTCGCTGTCCGGCTTATTCCCGACCAGAATATCCGCCTGAATTGCCGCACCGATAGCGACCACTTTGTCCGGGTCAATAGAGGTCAGCGGCGTGCGGCCAAAAAATTCACCGACGCGTTCACGTACCAGAGGCACGCGCGTTGAACCGCCAACCATCACAACTTCCAGCACATCTTGCGGCTCCACGCCCGCATCTTTCAGCGCGCGACGGCAGGCCAGCAGCGTACGCTTGACCAGTGCGGAAATGAGTTCATTAAAGGTTTCACGGGTGATTTCACCCTGCCATCCAGCCACGTTAACCGTTACAGAATCAGCGTCGCTAAGTGCGATTTTCGCTGCAATCGCGGCATCCAGCAGTTCACGCTGTACGCGGTTATCGCTGCGATCGGCCACGCCCGCCTGCTCGCGAATGTAATCGGCCAGCAGATGGTCAAAATCATCGCCGCCGAGCGCGGAATCACCGCCGGTCGCCAGCACTTCAAACACGCCACGGCTCAGGCGCAGAATAGAAATATCAAACGTACCGCCGCCAAGATCGTAGACTGCGATCACGCCTTCCTGACCGGAGTCCAGACCATACGCGATCGCCGCTGCGGTCGGTTCGTTCAGCAGACGCAATACGTGCAGGCCCGCCAGACGCGCGGCGTCTTTGGTCCCCTGACGCTGTGCATCGTCAAAGTAAGCCGGAACGGTGATTACCACGCCGTCCAGTTCGCCGGACAGCGATTCGGTAGCCCGCGCGGCCAGCGCTTTCAGAATATCAGCGGAGACGCGCACCGGATTAAGCAAACCGGCAGCGGTTTCAATCATCGGTAGACCGTTTTCGCTCGCCTGGAACGTATATGGCAGATGCGGGTAACGCGCCTGGATATCCGCCAGAGAGCGGCCCATCATGCGTTTTACCGAGCTGACGGTGTTTGCCGTATCCAACGCTGCATTGGCGCGGGCATCGTAACCGACAGAGTAGCCCTGCTGCTGATAGTGAACCACTGACGGCAACAGGTGGCGACCTTCATGGTCTGCCAGCGTTTCGGCCTGGCCGCTGCGTACGGTCGCAACCAGGGAGTTGGTAGTGCCTAAATCGATACCTACCGCCAGACGACGCTGGTGCGGCGCGGCGCTCAGACCAGGCTCACTAATTTGTAATAAGGCCATTTTCGCTTCCGGAAATTAAAAATCGAGCAGTTTTTCTTCGAGTTGTTCTGCACTGCTTCGCAGTTTATCGAGAAAACGCAGCTTACGCACGGTATCTGCCGCTGCGTCCCACGTCTCGCTATCCAGCTGTTCCACCATCAGTTGATGGCGAACGTTATACATTTCGCTGACGCGTTTCATAAACGCATCTAAACGTTGACTGTCTTTTGCCTGTTCAATCTCGTCCAGCTCTTCACGCAGCTCAAGTTGCTCCATCAGGAACGCGGTATCGCGCACCGTGTGCTGCTCGCTGCGGATATCAAAACCGTGTAAAGACAATAAGTATTCGGCGCGCATCAAAGGATGACGCAGCGTTTGCCAGGCCTGGTTGATAGTGGCGGACTGCGAAACCGCAGCAAGTTGTTCCGCCTGGGAACCGCTGGCGAATTTATCAGGATGATACTGACGTTGTAGATCCTGAAAACGTAGGCTCAGCGCCTGAGTATCGAGCTGATAACGGGCCGGTAAGCCAAAGAGGGTGAAGTAGTCCATAACATTCTCAGGGCATCGATTCTCTGTTGTTCGATGAGGCAAAACCAGAGAGTCAGGTAAAACAAACCCCACGCGCAGGCGACCACGGTGGGGTTATCAGTAAGCGCGTTACACGTGGAAGCTTTCGCCGCATCCACATTCGTCTTTCACGTTCGGGTTAGTGAACTTAAACCCTTCGTTCAGACCTTCTTTGACGAAGTCTAACTGCGTACCGTCGAGGAATTGCAGGCTCTTACCGTCGATCACGACTTTTACGCCTTTGTCTTCAAACACGGTATCTTCAGCCGCCGGCTCGTCAACAAATTCCAGTACATAGGCCATACCTGAGCAGCCGGAGGTTCTCACGCCCAGACGCAGACCAAACCCTTTACCGCGGTTTGCCAGGAAGGTATTTACACGCGCTGCTGCACTGTCGCTTAAGGTAATCGACATAATAAAACCTCAACTCTTAATTATTTTGCTTCACGTTTGCTTTTGTAATCCGCAATCGCGGCTTTAATCGCGTCTTCAGCCAGAATAGAGCAGTGAATTTTCACCGGTGGCAGTTCAAGCTCGTCGGCGATATCGGTGTTTTTAATCGCCTGTGCTTCGTCCAGAGATTTCCCTTTTACCCATTCGGTAACCAGAGAGCTGGAAGCAATAGCGGAACCGCAGCCGTAAGTCTTGAAACGCGCGTCTTCAATGATACCCTCATTGTTGACTTTGATCTGCAACTTCATCACGTCGCCACAGGCCGGTGCACCCACCATGCCGCTGCCCACGTTCTCGTCGCTGTTGTCAAAAGAGCCCACGTTACGTGGATTCTCGTAATGATCGATTACTTTTTCGCTGTAAGCCATGCTGAATTCTCCTTATCGGTACCGATTAGTGATGTGACCATTCAATGCTGTTCAGATCCACGCCCTGTTTGAACATTTCCCACAGCGGAGAAAGGTCGCGCAGGCGGCCGATGGAGTTGCGAACCAGATTGATGGCGTAGTCAATCTCTTCTTCGGTAGTGAAACGACCTAAAGAGAAACGAATTGAGCTGTGTGCCAGCTCGTCGGTCATCCCCAGCGCGCGCAGCACGTAGGATGGCTCCAGGCTTGCAGAAGTACATGCAGAACCGGAGGATACAGCCAGGTCTTTCAGCGCCATAATCAGCGACTCGCCTTCAACAAAGTTGAAGCTGACGTTGAGAATGTTTGGTGCGCCCTGCTCGAGGTCACCGTTGAGGTACACCTCTTCCATATCTTTCACGCCATTCCACAGACGGTTACGCAGACTGCGCAGGCGCGCCATCTCGGTTTCCATCTCTTCTTTAGCGATACGGTAAGCTTCACCCATACCGACGATCTGGTGCACAGGCAGCGTACCGGAACGCATACCGCGCTCGTGACCGCCGCCGTGCATCTGCGCTTCAATACGAATACGCGGTTTACGACGAACGTACAGCGCGCCGATACCTTTCGGACCATAGATTTTGTGGCCGGAGAAGGACATCAGGTCAACTTTCAGTTGGCTCAGATCGATAGGCAGTTTGCCCACGCTCTGGGTCGCATCAACGTGATAGATGATGCCGCGAGCACGGCACATTTCACCGATAGTCGCGATATCCTGCACCACGCCGATTTCGTTGTTCACATGCATGATGGACACGAGGATGGTGTCGTCACGCATTGCCGCTTCAAGTTCTTTCAGGTCGATAATGCCGTTACGCTGCGGGGCGAGGTAGGTAACTTCGAACCCTTCGCGCTCCAGCTGACGACAGGTATCCAGCACGGCTTTGTGTTCGGTTTTGCTGGTGATGATGTGCTTGCCTTTTTTCTGATAAAAGTTGGCTGCACCTTTAATCGCCAGGTTATCGGATTCAGTCGCACCGGAAGTAAATACGATTTCACGCGGGTCAGCGCCCACGAGGTCGGCAATCTGGTTACGGGCGATATCTACCGCCTCTTCAGCCTGCCAGCCAAAACGGTGTGAACGAGACGCTGGGTTACCAAAGTTTCCGTCCAGGGTCAGACACTGCATCATTTTCTCGGCAACACGCGGGTCCACCGGCGTGGTTGCGGAGTAATCGAGATAGATCGGTAATTTCATTGCTCTATAAACTCCGTACATCGCTTCAATGCAAGGAATCAGGCAACCGGCTGGATGTACGACCGAGTTAACGGGGTGTGTAGCACCCCGGCCTGATTCTAAAATACTTTTATTATGCGCGTAACTTAACGTCGATCGCGTCTTGAGCACGATTAGTGCGTGGAGCGTCATGGGTATGCTGGCGACCAGACACATCCAGGACTTCCTGATTATTTACCAGTTCGCCCAACGTAATGTTGTTGAGGAAACCGGTCAGACGATCGCTCAGATCGCGCCACAGCGCGTGGGTCAGGCATTTATCGCCGCCCTGACAACCGCCTTTGCCCTGGCAACGGGTCGCATCTACAGACTCGTCAACAGCGCTAATCACTTCACCTACTGCGATGCTGCCGGCATCTTTACCCAGCAGATACCCGCCGCCTGGTCCACGTACGCTGGAAACCAGACCGTTTTTACGCAAACGGGAAAACAGCTGCTCCAGATATGACAGGGAAATTCCCTGACGTTCAGAAATATCAGCCAACGGTACCGGGCCCGTTTCGGAGTTGAGCGCAACGTCCAACATTGCGGTCACGGCATAACGCCCTTTTGATGTCAGTCTCATGTCTTACTTAGCCTCAAACTCGCCCCTGCCCGGGGTTTTTTATTGTAAAATGGGGGTATTGCATAGCAGGGGCAAGTCTGACATTCCCGACTAAATCAGTCAACTATTTACTTGACTAATTTAGTCAGGTATTTAACCTTCAGTGCCATTTTCACTTGCCGGATGCGCTTCGCTTATCCGGCCTACGAATCGTGCGGCCTGTAGACCGGATAAGCGAAGCGCATCCGGCATTAGTACAGTTACTTGCTTTTATTCTGCTGCTCGATTGAAGCTAAAATCCCGCGCAGGATGTTCAACTCCTGGCTTTCTGGACGCGCACGGGTAAACAGACGGCGCAGCTTATTCATCACCTGCCCCGGGTGCCCTTCACGGATAAACCCGGTTGACAGCAGCGTTTGCTCCAGATGACCGTAAAAACGCTCTAAATCATCAACCAGCGGATACTCTGCTTCTTCGTAATCTACGGTCTTGTCGCTTTCCTGCGTCGCCAGCCAGGCCATGCGCACTTCATAAGAGATGACCTGCACTGCCATCGCCAGGTTGAGCGAACTGTATTCCGGGTTCGCGGCAATGGCGACGTGATAATGGCACTTCTGCAGCTCTTCGTTGGTCAAACCAACACGTTCACGACCAAAGACCAGCGCCACCGGCGAGCTCGTCGCTTCAGAGACACTTTTTAAACCGCATTCACGCGGATCCAGCATCGGCCACGGCAGCGTGCGGGAACGAGCACTGGTGCCTACCACCAGGCTACAGCCCGCCAGCGCTTCATCGAGCGTATCGACGATCTGCGCGCTGCCGATCACATCACTGGCACCCGCTGCCAGGGCGATGGCCTGGGAGTCCGGTTTAACCAGTGGATTTACCAGCCACAGATTGGTTAAACCCATGGTTTTCATTGCGCGGGCTACAGAGCCCATGTTGCCAGTGTGAGAGGTTTCCACCAGCACGATTCGAATATTTTGCAGCATTGTATTTCTTCGGCTAAAGATTATTCGGGCATATTATCATAAAACGAAGACATATTCCGAACTCGCTGCTATACTCTGCGCCGTTTTCCCGTTCTTTAACATCCAGTGAGAGAGACCGATGCATCCGATGCTGACCATCGCCGTGCGCGCAGCGCGCAAGGCGGGTAATGTAATTGCCAAACACTACGAAACCCCAGACTCTGTAGAAACCAGCCAGAAAGGCAGCAATGATTTCGTGACTAACGTCGATAAAGCCGCCGAAGCGATTATTATCGAAACGATTCGCAAATCTTACCCACAGCACACCATCATCACCGAAGAAAGCGGTGAACATGTTGGTGAAGATTTGGATGTTCAATGGGTTATCGATCCACTGGATGGCACCACCAACTTCGTAAAACGTCTGCCGCACTTCGCGGTATCCATCGCAGTACGCATCAAAGGCCGTACTGAAGTCGCCGTTGTTTACGATCCAATGCGTAACGAACTGTTCACCGCAACCCGTGGCCAGGGTGCACAGCTGAACGGCTACCGTCTGCGTGGCAGCACCGCCCGCGATCTGGATGGCACCATCATCGCCACCGGTTTCCCGTTCAAAGCCAAACAGCACGCCGCTTCTTACATGAAAATTCTTGGCAACATGTTTACCGAATGCGCGGACTTCCGCCGCACCGGTTCTGCTGCGCTGGATCTGGCCTACGTTGCCGCAGCCCGAGTTGACGGGTATTTCGAAATTGGCCTGCGCCCGTGGGATTTCGCCGCAGGTGAGCTGATTGCCCGTGAAGCTGGCGCACTGGTTTGCGACTTTACCGGTGGTCATAACTACATGGCGACCGGCAACATCGTTGCAGGTAACCCGCGCGTAGTGAAAGCCATGCTGGCTAACATGCGTGACGAACTGAGCGATGCGCTGAAGCGCTAATCGTTGATGCCGGATGGCGGCTAGCGCCTTATCCGGCCTACCAGGGAAGTTCCCCGTAGGCCTGATAAGCGAAGCGCCATCAGGCATTCATCCTACAACAGTGCTAAAACGGTCTTATCCCTCGCCCTACCGGCACCGCACTCATCCACATCACTACCGCAGCAGCGATCAGCACCGCACCACCGGCTAATGCCAGCGTCGTCCAGCCAATTTGTCGCCACAATACCGGCGCTTTATGCCCGCTAAGTTTCACCGCCAGCGAGCGGAAACTGTGTACCAGCAGAGCCAGTGACGTAATCGTCAAAGAGGTTCCTGCCGCCATCGCCAGCGCCGACGCCATACCCCAGCTAAACACGCCAACCACTTTGCTGAACAGTAAAACCATAATGGCCCCCGAGCACGGGCGCATCCCCATAGACAGCACGATCATCAGCCGGGCGCGCCAGTCATCCCCGCTTCGCAACTGTTCAGGATCGGGCAAATGCTGATGCCCGCAGCCGCAACCCTCGTGATGCACATGATGCGGCGTGAAGGCAGTGAATTTTGGACGGCGCAGCAGCTGGCGCAATTTCTTCAGCGCACGGACGCACAATAAAACACCCAACACGCCAACCAGAGCATAACTCCCTTTCTCCAGCCAGAAACTATTCATATGTAGCTGTCGTGCAGGCAACTGCAAGATGGTAAGCACCACAACCACCAGTCCGATAGCGACCAGCCCCTGTAATAAAGATGAGGCTAGCGTCAGGCCAATACTCGACTTCAGCTTCGAGGGGTGCGTTGCCAGCCAGGTGGTAATGACGACTTTTCCATGTCCCGGCCCCAGCGCATGCAGAACGCCGTAGAGAAAACTAAACAGCAGCAGCGATCCCCCGGCCTGGGTCGGACTGGCGGCAACCGCTTTCAGCAATCCACTCATCTGTTGGTTAACATCGCGCTGCCAGACGACACTTTTCATCATCACCTGTGGCCAGGCCTGCCATAACCACAGTATGCCGCCTGCCGCCAGCAGCAAAAAGACCGCCAGCGGCCATAGCGTCAGCCAGCGACGTCTGGCTGCGCGTTGTTGATAAACTACTGACATTGCAGCGTCACCGTCTGTGCAAATTGTTTACCCAACTCCATATCCTCCGGCGGGGCGTCTTCTTTATCCAGCGACTGCGCAAAGCTCAGAGTTTGTTCATTCGGCGTCGGCGTATGTACTGAAATACGGCATTTCTGGCTTATGGCCTGCCCCAGCCTGACGTCGCTGTCTTTGTCATAGCTCATATCAACGTAGTAGGTCGGGTCGAAGGTTGAAAGGGTATATTTTTGACCACTCAGCGGCTGAGCTTCGGCCAGAGGTAGAACGAACGTCAGCACCGCCTGATGTTCCTCACGCTCCATGCCATATTCCGTCGGTCTGTTTTTAAACTTTACCTTTTTCCCGTCGTGCCACACTTCGGTGAAATAGTGCTGCCCGAGAACGTTGGCCATCACTTCCGCCGCCAGTTTCTTCCAGATCTCATCACCAGGTTTGGCATTTCCCGCATCGTAAAGCAGATCCGCCGAGGTAATTTCATCCATCGTCCAGCGCATTTTCAGCGCGACGAACTGGTCATTCTCGCTCACTATCTCAGTTTTCAGATGGATAAAGCTGTGGGGATGCGCGCCTGCGCCAAAGGACAGGACAGCGAGAAACAACGTGATAATGATACGTTTAACGCCTTGCATGAGTTCTCCACGATGAAAATCTACACCGCCACAAATAATGATGCCGGGTTTGGCGAAAGTGTGCTGAGGATACCATTGAACGAAAAAATATTGAGCACCCTTTTCCGGTATCGATTCAGTTCTCAATTTCGATAATTTCTTCTTCAGGAAATTCCGCCCAAACACCTTTTCAGCGTCATAACTTAAGTCAAATGATAATAAAATGTTAATTTATAGTTTCATTTTAATATTTAATTAACACTAAATTTGAGCAGTTGAATGTAAAATCATGCAAATTTAACCAATTGCTAACTATTTTATTTCCATAAATTCACAATAATGGGCGTATATCACATTTATCAAACTTATGATTCATTCCCTCTTCCATTCATTGTTAACTTCACGCCGTGACATGTCCTGCCCCCTACGAAAGGTACAACTATGAAATTCAAACTCGCATTACTCAGTGCAACCCTGGTTTCTGCATGCATGTTGTCCGGCACGTCCTTTGCGGCGGAAAAATATGAAATTGCTGTGGTTGCCAAAGTCACCGGGATCCCATGGTTTAACCGGATGGAAACCGGCGTAAATGAAGCAGCAAAAAAACTGGATGTGAATGCTTACCAGACCGGGCCTTCAACGCCGGACCCGGCGCAGCAGGTGAAAGTGATTGAGGATCTGATCGCCAAAAACGTTAATGCGATCATCGTGGTGCCGAATGATGCCAAGGTCCTTGAGCCGGTACTGAAAAAAGCGCGCGATAAAGGCATCGTGGTGCTGACGCACGAATCCCCGGATGAGCAAATTGGCCAGTGGGATATCGAAACCATCGACAGTGAAAAATACGCCCAGGCCAACGTCGATGAGTTAGCGAAAAATATGGGCGGCAAAGGCGGGTATGCCATCTATGTTGGTTCGCTGACGGTCCCACTACATAACGCGTGGGCGGATTATGCAATTAAGTACCAGAAAGAAAAATATCCGGAAATGTTCGAGGTCACTTCACGTCTGCCGGTCGCGGAAAGCATCGATAAATCCTACGCCACAACGCTGGATCTGATGAAAACCTACCCACAGATGAAGGGCATTATCGGCTTCGGCTCACTGGGTCCAATTGGTGCGGGTCAGGCTGTGCAGAAAAAACGCGCCAAAGATAAGATCGCCGTTGTCGGGATCGCCATGCCAGCGCAGGCAGCACCTTACCTGATGCGCGGTGATATCAAAAAAGCGCTGCTGTGGGATCCAAAAGACGCGGGCTACGCGCTGGTCACCGTTGCCGATCAGCTGTTGCAGGGCAAAGAAGTGAACGCCGATCTGAGTATCGATGGTTTAGGGAAAGCCGATATCGACACGGAGAAGAAAGTGATCCGCTTTAACAAGATCCTCGAAGTCACCAAAGACAACGCACAATCACTTGGTTTCTAAGGCTTTAGCCAACACCAGGGAACCTTAACGCCGACCGTCTGGTCGGCGCTATCAACCAAACTAACACTCAGCGTCCCCCCGGACGCGCGCAGGGGTATTGTCCATGGCAGACACCACCGCATTTATCACTCTTGAGAATATCAGCAAACAATTCCCGGGCGTGCTGGCGCTGGATAACGTGAATTTGACGCTAAGAAAAGGCGAAGTTCACTGTCTGGCGGGTCAAAACGGCTGTGGTAAAAGTACCATTATTAAAGTGATCTCCGGGGTTTATCATCCGGAAAAAGGCGCGCAGATTTTACTCGACGGAAAATTGTTCCATCATCTGACGCCGCAGCTCTCTTCCCATTATGGCATTCAGGTTATTTATCAGGACCTGTCGTTGTTCCCCAACTTTAGCGTCGCAGAAAATATCGCGGTCAACCGCTATCTGCCGGGTGGCGATATCTGGGTGCGTCGCGGTGCCATGAAGCAGCAGGCGCTGGCAGCCATGAAACGTATTGGGGTGAATATCGATCCCGATAAAAAAGTTGAAAAACTCTCAATTGCGGATCGACAGCTGGTCGCCATTTGCCGGGCGATTGCCGCCGACGCGCGTCTGGTGATTATGGACGAGCCCACCGCCTCGCTAACCCGCCAGGAGGTTAATGGCCTGCTGCGAGTAGTTAATGAACTGAAAGCGGCCGGAATTTGCGTCGTGTTTGTCAGCCATCGTCTGGATGAGGTGATGGAAGTGGCTGACCGCATCAGCGTAATGCGCGACGGTAAACTGGTGGGCACATACCCTGCCAGCGAACTCGACAGCCACGAGCTGGCCTTCCTGATGACCGGACAACGCTTCCACTACAGCCCGTTGCCGGAAAGGCCCGCGATTGAGCAAGAGCCGCTGCTTGAGCTGCGCAATCTCAGCCGCAGAGGTAAATACCAGAACATTAATCTGTCGCTGCACGGCGGCGAGATCGTCTCCATTGTTGGTCTGCTGGGTGCCGGGCGCACTGAGCTTTGTCTGAGCCTGTTTGGTATGACGCACCCGGAAAGCGGCGAGATTCGCATTAACGGTCAGCCGGTTACTCTGCGCAATAACCATGACGCCATCCAACACGGGATCGGCTATGTCTCAGAAGATCGCCTGACGCAGGGGCTGATCATGGAGCAGTCGATCTATGACAACACCATCGTCACGGTGTTTGATCTACTGCACACCGGTAGCGGCCTGCTCGATCATCGTAAAGCGCAAAAGCTGGTCGCCGATTTAATCCGCGAACTGAATATCAAAGTGTCCGATCCGCACCTGCCGGTCAAAACCCTTTCCGGCGGTAATGCCCAGCGTATCGCCATTGCCAAATGGGTGGCGACCAATCCCCGCATCCTGATCCTCGACTCGCCTACCGTCGGCGTGGATATCGCCAACAAAGAGGGTATTTACCAGATAGCCCGCGATTTGGCTGAACAAGGTATGGCGGTGCTGATGATTTGCGATGAAATCCCGGAAGCGTATTACAACAGCCACCGTGTGCTGGTAATGCGTCGCGGCAAGCTGGTGGCGGAATTTAATCCTCATCAATGCCGTGAAGAGGAGATTGCTGAAGTGGTCGAGGTAATCAATGAATAAGATGCATCTCTCCCGTTTAATCGGGCAACATGAGTTCTGGCTGGGCCTGCTGGTTGTAGCCCTTGCCGTTGGGCTGAGCATCAGCACCGACGAGTTCTTGTCTTTGGGGAACCTGACGGATGTGGCCACCAGCTACGCGATTCTCGGCATCCTGGCCTGTGGGCTGTTTGTAGTGCTGATTTCCGGCGGGATCGACATCTCATTTCCGGCGATGACCGCGATAGCCCAGTATGCAATGGCCAGTTGGGTTATCGGTCACGGCGGCAACTTCGCGCTGGCGTTAATCATTGCCATTGCGGTAGGCCTGCTGCTGGGGCTGATCAACGGTTTTCTGGTCTACTGGCTGCGCGTCCCGGCAATCATCATTACCATCGCGACGCTGAACGTCTACTACGGCCTGCTGGTTTACGCCACCAAAGGCACCTGGCTGTATGGCTTCCCGGACTGGTTTATGAACGGCATTAACTGGTTCTCGTTCACCGCGGCGGATGGCTACGACTACGGTTTGACCCTGCCCCTGCTGTGCCTGGCGGCGGTGATCATCTTTACCGCCGTGCTGATGAACTATACCCGTCTTGGCCGTCAGGTTTACGCCATGGGCGGCAACCGCGACGCGGCCTCGCGCCTTGGGCTGAATCTGCTGAAGCTGCATTTTTACGTCTATGGCTACATGGGCATTCTGGCAGGCATTGCCGCCGTGGTTCAGGCACAAATCACCCAGTCAGTTGCGCCCAATTCGCTGCTAGGCTTTGAGTTGACGGTGCTGGCAGCAGTAGTACTCGGCGGAACCAGCATGAGCGGCGGGCGCGGTACGTTGACCGGAACCCTGCTCGGCGTGGTTCTGCTGGCCTTCTTACAAAATGGCCTGACGCTGCTCAGTGTCTCCTCTTACTGGCACACCGTGTTCAGCGGCGCCATTATCCTGGTCAGCATTAGCGCCACGGCCTGGAACGAAAAACGCAAACTGGCAAGGGAGCTTTGAGATGAAAACAATCGCCAGATTTTTACCCGGTGATGCCATCATTCGTCTGCAATGCGTGATTATTGTGGTCGTCGCCCTGGTCTTCTCGGCCCTGCTCGGCAGCCGTTTCTTTAGCGTCGCTAACTTCCAGTCGATTGGCTCACAGCTACCAATCCTCGGCATGCTGGCCCTCGGGATGGGCATGACCATGCTGACCGGCGGCATTAACTTGTCGATTATTGCCGGGGCGAACGCCTGCTCGCTGGTGATGGCGGCGATTATCGTCACCCATCCGGATAACCCGCTGTTTCTGGTGCTGGCGCTGCTGGCAGGCGCTGCCGTGGCGGTGGCTATCGGCACGCTCAACGGTGCGCTGATTGCCTGGGTCGGGGTCTCGCCTATTCTCGCCACGCTCGGCACGATGACGCTTATCTCCGGGCTGAATATTCTGCTTTCCAACGGGACGGTGATTTCCGGTTTCCCGACCGCCATTCAATATCTCGGCAACGCCACGATTGCCGGTGTTCCGGTGGCGCTACTGCTCTTTTTCCTGGTGGCAATCCTGCTGTGGGTACTGCTGGAACACACCACGCTTGGGCGCAGCCTGTATCTCGTTGGTTCCAATGAACAGGCTACCCGCTACAGCGGCGTGAATACCGTGAGGGTACAAATTTCGGTGTACGTGATTTCTGCCCTGCTCGGCTGGGTCGCCGCCATTTTGATGATGGCGAAATTCAACTCAGCTAAAGCCGGATACGGTGAATCCTACCTGCTGGTCACCATCCTTGCCTCCGTCCTCGGCGGTATCAACCCGGATGGCGGCTTCGGGCGCATTATCGGCCTGGTGCTGGCACTGATTGTGCTGCAAATGCTGGAAAGCGGCCTTAACTTGCTGGGGGTCAGCAGCTATCTGACGATGGCGCTGTGGGGCTCGGTGCTGATCCTCTTTATCGCATTACAGAATCGTAAAGCCTGATTTCAGGAGAAAAAATTATGGCAAGTTACTTTATTGGTGTGGATGTCGGAACCGGAAGCGCCCGTGCTGGCGTGTTTGATCTCAACGGCAGAATGGTCGGTCAGGCCAGTCGGGCCATCGAGATTTACCGCCCGCAGGCCGATTTTGTTGAGCAGTCTTCCGATAACATCTGGCAGGCGGTGTGTAACGCGGTTCGCGATGCGATTAACCAGTCGGATATCAACCCTATCCAGGTGAAAGGTCTCGGCTTTGACGCGACCTGTTCACTGGTGGTGCTGGACAAAGAAGGTAAACCGCTGACCATCAGCCCGTCCGGGCGCAGCGAACAGAACATCATTGTGTGGATGGATCACCGTGCCATTACTCAGGCCGAGCGCATCAACGCCCTGCATCATCGGGTGCTGGACTACGTTGGCGGCATTATCTCCCCGGAAATGCAGACGCCAAAACTGCTGTGGCTGAAGCAGCATATGCCCAATACATGGGCTAATGCGGGCTACTATTTTGACCTGCCCGATTTCCTGACCTGGCGCGCAACGGGCGATGACACGCGCTCATTGTGTTCGACGGTGTGTAAATGGACCTATATGGGCCATGAAGACAAATGGGATGCCAGCTATTTTCGCCAGATTGGGCTGGAAGATTTGCTGGAGCATGATGCCGCCAAAATTGGTCGCTACGTGAAAACCATGGGCGAACCGCTCGGTCACGGGCTGTCTGCGCGCGCCGCCAGCGAAATGGGGCTGATTCCGGGGACAGCTGTCAGCGTCTCGATCATCGATGCCCACGCCGGTACCCTCGGCACGCTCGGGGCAAGCGGTGTTTCCGGCGAGGTGGCGGATTTTGACCGTCGTATCGCGCTGATTGGCGGCACCTCTACCGGACACATGGCAATTTCCAAAGAGCCACGTTTTATCGGCGGCGTCTGGGGTCCTTACTACTCAGCCGTACTGCCAGAATACTGGCTTAACGAAGGTGGGCAGTCGGCAACCGGGGCGTTAATCGACCACGTTATTCAGTCGCATCCTTGCTACGAAACCCTGCTGGCGCAGGCTAAATCTCAGGGGCAAACCATTTACGAAGTGCTGAATGCGCTGTTGCGTAAAATGGCCGGTGAGCCGGAAGATATCGCGTTTTTAACCCGCGACATGCACATCCTGCCCTATTTCCACGGCAACCGCTCGCCGCGCGCTAACCCAACGCTCACGGGCGCAATCACCGGACTGAAGCTGTCACGTACACCGGAAGATATGGCGCTACAGTACCTTGCGACCATCCAGGCCATTGCGCTGGGAACCCGCCATATCATTGAAACGATGAATCAAAGCGGCTACACCATCGATACGATAATGGCCAGCGGCGGCGGGACGAAAAACCCGATCTTCGTTCAGGAACATGCCAACGCCACCGGCTGCGCCATGCTGCTGCCTGAAGAGAGCGAGGCCATGCTGCTGGGTGGCGCCATGATGGGAACTATCGCCGCGGGCGTATTCGAAACCTTCCCGGAAGCGATGTCGGCGATGAGTCGGATTGGTAAAACGGTTACCCCGCAAACAAATCGCATTAAGCAGTACTACGATCGCAAATATCGGGTATTCCACGAGATGTATCAGGATCATATGAAATATCGCCAGTTGATGCAGGAGGAAGCATGAGTAACTCCTGGTCTCAGGCTACCGGCGTATTTCAGCTCTATAGCGATGCCCTGGCGGGTCTGGGGCAGCATCTGACTGAACCGCTCTGGCAGTCGCTAATGGCGGAGCTGCGCGGTTGCCGGGGCAAAATCGTTGTCACTGGCGTCGGTACCTCCGGCATTGCGGCGCGTAAAGTGGCGCATATGCTTGCGTGCGTGGAACGCCCGGCGATCTACCTCAACGCGACGGATGCGGCGCATGGCGATCTCGGTTTTTTACGCGACAACGACCTGGTGATTATGCTGTCGCGTGGGGGGAATTCGGACGAACTCACCCGGCTGTTGCCCGGGCTGAATGCGCGAAATGTGCCGATTCTGAGCGTGACTGAAAACGCCGATTCAGCCATTGCTAAAGCGTCGAGACTGGTGATTTCCACCGGCGTCCAGCGTGAGGCCGACCCGCTGAACATGTTGGCTACCACCTCAATTTTACTGGTGCTGGCTATCTTTGACGCCGCCTGTGCCTGCCTGATGAGCGAAAGCGGTTACTCAAAGGAGACGCTGTTGTCTGTGCATCCAGGTGGTGATGTGGGATTAACGCTGAGCCGTGGTAAGTAACGCCAGACAGCTGTTTCGGAGGTAATGAATCTGTTGCCTCCGGTATATTGCTACGTTCACCTTATGTTTTTCACTTCTCTGAAACGATACTGCCTGTGAACGTGTTAAGGGTACTATCGCCGTACCCTTAACAATCCCGGCTCCCCGCGGGAAAATTGTTGCTACGCAATACCCTCCGCTTATTCCTCCAGGCTACCGGGCCGGGCGCGAGGTAGCGTCCTTGCAAAGCGCGCCCTGAGCCAGCATCCATGCTGGCTCTCCCGGCCTTACGGAAACACGTCGGCAATTTTCAGCCGGACCAGCCCACACCTGACCATCTGCGTTTTTTGTTTAAACAGCAAAACGGGTTTCACTGGAAGTCAGAGCGTTGAAGCGATGACCCCGGTCCGGCTGAAAATCGATGAGTCGTTGACGGCTGACCGGGTCTGCCCGCATGGATGCGGGCAGAGGGGACGGCCTGCAGGGACGCAGGCTCGTCCCCGACCCGACAGGCAGACGGCATAAGACGAATGAATCGCATCGCGACGATTTTCCCGCCGGGAGCCTGGGATGCAAGGGAGGCGGCGGTGAGCCTCCCTTGCACGTTCACGGGTATCTCTGATTCAGAGAAGTGATAACGCTGGGGTGAACGGAACCCCATAGCGGAATAAAATATTCTCCATCATGTTTAACATGACATGCAGTACATCTCTGGCATATCTAAACAAAAGATAAAACAGTGAAAAAGCGGATTAACGCGCTGCGTTCCACTACCGCTATCTGTTCCGCACGTTAAAAATTCTGTGACGCTCTCCAGCATTCCTGGTGGAAAGCATTCCATTCTCAAAATCTATGAGCAAACTTTAGCTATTCTTATCAAACATACTCACGGGAGATCCTACAGATGATGTCAACGCTTGCCCCACCATCTGTACTTTCCGCTCCCCAGCGCCGTTGCCAGGTGCTGCTGACGCTTTTCCTGCCGGGGCAAATCGCGACTACACAAACCTTCAGCAGCCTCAACGGCGTCGATGATGCCACGGTTCAGGAAGATATTATTGGCGCAGGACTCGAAATCCAGCGCTATCACCGGCTCGCGATAGCCACCGCGCAGAATGGTGGCTATACGATCGAAGGAACCCCGCTAAATCAACGTCTGTGTCTGTTGCAGTGGCTGCGCCGTGGCCTGCGGATTTGCCCTGCCTTTATCGCTCAGCAGTTTACCCCGGCGTTAAAAGCAGAACTTAAACAAAGGGGGATCGCACGTACGCTGTATGACGACACCAATCTGCATGCGCTCATTAATCTGTGTTCCCGGCGCTTGCAGAAACCGTTTGAGTGTCGTGACATCCAGTTCCTGCGTCTGTATTTACAGTATTGCCTGCTACAGCACCACGCGGGGATCACCCCGGAGTTTAACCCACTCCAGCAACGCTGGGCGCAATCCTGCGCGGAATATCCGCTCGCAGAGGAAATTGGCCGTCACTGGCAGCGCCACGTCATGCAGAGTGCACCACTGGGCGAATCGCTGTTTATGGCGTTGCTGTTCTCAATGCTTCGTATCCCCGACCCGATTCGCGATAATCACCATCAGGATCGCCGCCTGCGTCTTGCTATTGCACGGCTGGTGCTACGTTTTCGCGAGTATGGCAATGTGCGCTTCAGCGATGAGCAAGGGCTGAATGACCAGTTGTATATCCACCTGGCTCAGGCACTGAACCGCAGCGTGTTTGCCATCGGCATTGATAACACGCTGCCGGAGGAGTTCAGCCGCCTTTATCCCCGGCTGGTTCGTACTACCCGCGAGGCGATTCACGGCTTCGAGGCCGAATACGATGTGCAATTTTCCGAAGAAGAGATCGGGCTGGTGGCCGTTATTTTCGGCGCCTGGCTGATGCAGGAGAAGGATTTACACGAAAAGCAGATAATCCTGCTGACCGGTAGTAATGAACAACTTGAAGTGCATATAGAGCAACAGCTACGCGAACTGACGCTGCTGCCGCTCAACGTAAAACATATGCCGATGCAGGACTTTCAAAAAGAGGGTGCTCCGCGCGGTGTAACGCTGATTATTACGCCGTACACCACGCCACTACCGCTATTTTCACCCCCGTTGATTCATGCGGATCTGGCGCTTACGCCGCATCAGCAGCAGCAGATCCGCAAAATTCTCGAATCATAACGTTGCAGGCTGCGCGACCACCTTCGGGCGCAGAACGATTGCCGGGAGCGCCACCAGCGCCATCACCCAGAACACGCCGCTGCCCAGATTCTGGTACAGATAGCCCGCGAATACGGTCATGATGGCGATACTGCCGCCCATCGCTATCGCGGAATACACCGCCTGCAAACGAATAACTTCGCTCCCCTGGCGTGCCGCGATATAACGCATTGCCGCCAGGTGGCAGACGGTAAAGGTTCCGCAATGGAGGATTTGCACCACGATCAGCCACGGCAGCTCGGTGCTCCAGCCCATCAATCCCCAACGCGCCACCCCGCAAACGGCGGAAAGCAGCAGCAGATCGCGGGCGCTAAAGCGACGGAACAGCTTGTGACTAAGCGCGAAAATAATCACCTCCGCCACCACACCTAGTGACCATAAATAGCCCACCGCCGAAGCGGAATATCCAGCAGACTGCCAATAGATGGCGCTGAAACCATAATACGCAGCATGCGCCCCCTGTAGCAGACTCACGCAAGCAAGAAAACGCCAGCTCTGGGTTATCAGCGCGCGCCAGGCGGGCCATCCCGCACTCTCCTGCTGACGGTTTTCACCCGCTGGCTGCACGCTCGGGCGAATCATCATGCCCAGCAGCATCGAGGCGACGCCAAGCGATAGCAGGACCAGGATCACCCGATAGTCAAACAGGCTCACCAGTTTGCCGGTTAACGCGGAGCCGATCACAAAAGCCACGGATCCCCATAGTCGCACCCGACCGTAATCCATGGTGATTTGTTTCTGCCAGGTGTTGGCCAGCGCGTCGGTCAGCGGTACCAGCGGTGAGAAAAACAGGTTAAAGCCGATCATCACCACCATCAGCCACGCCACGTTGGTTCCCGCCCAGAAGGCCAGCGCAAACACCAGCGTCAACAGAGCCAGAATACGTAACGCTGAGATCAGCCGGGAGGGATCGCTCACACGCGGCGCAATCAGCAAACTACCGAGAAAACGGGCAATCAGCCCCGCGCCCAGCAGTAAACCGATGGTTTCCGGCGTCAGCCCTAACCCTTCGAGCCAGACGCTCCAGAAAGGCAGAAAGATACCGTAGCTAAAGAAATAGGTGAAATAACCGAGCGCCAGCCAGCGCGTGGAATGCAAAGCCATGGGTCCTCCTGTTTTGGAAGCCCTAGTCTAATGACTCAAACCACATTCTGAAGAGTACTACCGTTCACATTTACGAAATAATTGTGACAAACATCACCTTTAACCAACACGATTGGTCATCCGCATCCGCAATCGTTTACATCTGTATGATTTTAAAGCAGAGAACATGCTGGGATGAATAAACAGTAATGCAAGGAATTGAATGGGTTTTGCGAAAAATACTCAGATGAATAACAAAAGCCTTAATATCATCACAAGTATATCACTTAACAGCCAATATTCGTGATTACAATATTTTGACTCCCCACCAATTTAAAATTATTTAAATGTAATAGCAGTTAGCTCGTTCATTTTTAATAAATATAATCTGAAAATCTCGCTTATTAATATGACTGCCAGCGCATATCGAATACCATTGCCCAGCAATTAATTTTGATCTTTGTCTTTTCATTAATTTAATTGCTAACAGGTTTATCAAATAAGAGGGACTTTAATGAACAAAATTGCAAAATCTATAGCGGTTAGCTTGCTGGCGCTTTCTGCGGGAAGCGCATGGGCGACGGACGGTAAAATTGAATTTACGGGTGAAATTCTAACCAGCACCTGTGAATTCGCCGATGGTGACGTCATCAACGTGGAACTGGGTCATTACGCCGCCGCGCAGTTTAAAACTGTCGGTGATACCAGCCCGGCGATTCCGGTTAATATTCCGTTGGAAAACTGCCCAGCCACCCCGTGGGAGCACGTTGATGGCACAACGGACAACTCGTTCCAACTGTGGCTGGAAACGCGCGCTGGCGGCACCGTAGCCGATCACGACGATCTGGTCGCCGTTAGCAGCATGGATACCGCCGCAACCGGCGTGGGCATCCGTATCGCAAGAGCCAGCGACAACGCAACGATGGTGCTGAATAAGCTGCCCGCGGCTGATTCAAAAATCAGCTTTGCCCCGGAAGCCGATGGCACCACTATCGTAGGGCTACAAGCCTATTACGTCTCCACTGTAGATTCTAAAGAGATCTCCCCAGGCGAAGCCAACGCCAGCGTTGACGTCACCATCGACTACCGCTAATCCCGTATACCGTCTCTTTCCATCCCTTCTTCCCGCTGAGATGGAAAGAGACGTTTTTTGACATAAGGTTAAGGATTACAGCGATGAAAAAAAACACCGCGCTCGCTTTGGCATTGGTGCTGGGCAGTTGGGTCAGCCAAAGCCTCGCTGGCGGTATTGTGCTACAGAGAACCCGTGTCATCTACGATGCCGGGAAAAAAGAGGCCGCGCTGCCAGTGGCTAACCGCAGTGAAGGTCTGCCTTATTTATTGCAGTCGTGGGTCGACAATGCACAGGGAACCGCACGAGGCCCCTTTATTATTACGCCGCCGCTTTTTCGCCTCGATGCTGATAACGATTCATCATTACGAATTATAAAATCATCTGAAAACATTGCTAACGATAAAGAATCGTTGTTCTTTATTAATGTGCGCGCTATTCCTGCCAAAAACCAAACCACCGATGCGAATAATAATACGCTAACGCTGGTATTTAAAACACGAATAAAACTATTTTATCGCCCGACAAATTTAGTCGGCAAGCCTTACGACGCTTATAAATCTCTTGAATATAAATATAGCAATAATGAGTTAGATATATATAACCCATCGGCTTATCACGTCGTATTCGCCGGTCTTGCGCTAGGGAAAACCGATCTCACGAATAAAATCGATTACATCGCTCCCGGCGAGCATAAACGGCTGGCGGTCCCCGCCGCCGCAGGGAAAACGGTGCAGTGGGCCGCGATCAACGACTATGGCGGTACCACCAAAACAGAAACCCAGACGCTGCAATAAGCCGCGCCTCACGATGATAGCTCTCAGGGAATGACAAGCGATATGACGCAAAGAACGCCGAATTTATCAACCGTGAAGCCACTTGCCTTCTGGTTGCACTGCGCAATCGCCAGCGGATGCCTGGCCTCCGGCCATGCCTGGGCCGGTGACTTCTACTTTGATCCAACCCTTCTGGAAACGGAGAAAAGCGGCCAACAGGCGGTGGATCTGGCGGTATTTTCGCAGAATAACGCCCAGCTTCCCGGCGAATATATTGTTGATATTTATATTAACAACAAGAAAACCGGCCAGCGTAAGCTGCCGTTCGTTGCAGGTAAAGAACACCAGTTGATTCCTCAGTTCACCCTCGGGCAATTGCGTGAACTGGGCTTTAAAATCGACAACTATCCACAGTTGGCGGAGCAGGACAACGCCACGACGGTTGCCGACCTGACGCAGGCGATTCCCGGCAGCATCTCACAGTTTGATATCAACCACAGCCGACTGAATCTCAGCGTGCCGCAGATTGCCCTTTACCGTGACGCCCGCGGCTATGTAGATCCTGCTCGTTGGGACGACGGGATGCCGGTTTTGTTCACCAACTACAACTTTAGCGGTTCGCAAAACCAGTACGACAACGACAGCGATCGGCGCCAGTATCTGAATATGCAAAATGGCGCCAACATCGGCCCCTGGCGACTACGCAATTACTCGACCTGGGCGCACAGCGATAATGACACGCGTTGGGATAGCATTAATAGCTGGCTACAACGGGATATCAAAAGCCTGAAATCGCAGCTGGTGATAGGCGAGAGCGCCACCGAAGGCACGGTGTTCTCCAGCTATCAGTTTACCGGCGTGCGGCTGTACTCTGATGAAACCATGCTACCCAACAGCCAGCGCGGTTTTGCGCCGACCATTCGCGGCATCGCCAACTCCAGCGCTATCGTTACGGTACGGCAAAACGGCTACATCCTGTATCAAAGCAACGTTCCGGCGGGGGCTTTTGAAATCAACGATCTCTACCCTTCGGCGTTCAGCGGCGACTTAGACGTCACTATCGAAGAAGCCGACGGCAGCATACGTCATTTCGTCCAGCCGTTCTCCGCGCTGCCGCAGATGCAAAGACCGGGTTATCTAAAATACAGCGTCACCGCGGGGCGCTTTCGCGCTGCCAGCTCGCAGGATAGCCACGAGCCGGAGTTCCTTGAAAGCACCGCCAGCTATGGTCTGAACAACGCGTTCACGCTTTACGGCGGCCTGAACGCCTCGCAGGACTACCGAGCGCTGGCGCTGGGCCTCGGCTCTACGCTTGGCGTTCTGGGAGCAGTATCGATGGACGTCAGCCGCGCGGACACTCAGCTTGATAATGATGAAAGCTATCATGGCTACAGCTGGCGCACCCAGTACATCAAAGACCTACCGGAAAGCGGCACCAGCGTGTCGCTAAGCTACTACCGCTACACCAGCAGCGGTTATTTCAACTTCTCCGACGCCAACCAGAAGGGTATCAACGGCGGCGATCACCTGCGCAATGAAGCTCAGTTCACTGTCAGCCAGACGTTGTTTTCTGGTATCAGTTTCTACGCCTCTGGCTCGCAGCAGGAGTACTGGGATCGCGAGCAGCAGGATAAAAACCTGTCCATTGGCCTGAACGGCAATCTGTGGGGCGTGAGCTATAACCTCAGCGGCCAGTTTACCGACTCACATGACAGCGACAACGACCGTACGCTGTCGCTCAGCCTGAGCGTGCCGTTGGATCGCTGGCTGTCGCATGCGCAGGCAACCTGGCGCACCACTGACCAGCGCGATCGCGCTACTCAGCACGAAGTGGGCATCAATGGCTCGCTGCTGGAAGACCGTCGGCTGACTTATAACCTGAAACAACGGCAAAGCGAAGGTGGCGATCCGGGCAGCAGCAGTCTGTACGGCAGCTACCGTTCTGCCTACGGCACCGTGAATGCCGGTTACGACTACAACAGCGATAACCGCCAACTGAGCTACGGTCTCTCAGGTGGTATTGTCGCCCATCGTCACGGCGTGACCCTGTCGCAGTCGCTGGGCAATGCCTTTGCGCTGATTGACGCCAACGGCGCGGCAGGGATCCGGGTGAAAAATTACCCCGGCATCGCCACCGACTATTTTGGCTATGCCGTGATCCCCTATCTGACCGCGTATCAGGAAAACGCCATCTCTCTCGATACCACAATGATGCCGGATAACGTCGACGTCACCGAAACGGTGCGCACCGTAGTGCCTAATCGCGGTGCCGCCGTAACGGCACACTTTATTGCCCGGACCGGCTACCGCGTACTGCTGAAACTCACCGATGCGCGCGGAAAAGCACTGCCCTTCGGCGCCATCGCCAGCAGTCAGACGCAGCAGAGCATCGTCGATGAAGGTGGCGTGCTGTATATCACTGGTGTAAACAGCCAGCCGCAGATCTGGTCCGTGCGCTGGGGTAATCAGCCAGATCAACAGTGCCAGTTTACCTTCAGCCTGCCGGAAGATTCTGCTCGCAACACCGCAATACAAAATGGGAACGCGCTATGTCAATAAAGAGTCTGTGGATGAAAAATGGGATTACCGCCGTGCTACTGGCGCTACCTATCACCCCGGTCTACGCGGTGAACGGGGCCTGCTCCGCGACGGGAAGCTTTAACGTCAATATAGCCAGCGACTGGACGCAAGCACAGAACGTCGCGGGAACCTCGCTGGAACTGCCAACGCCGCTCTCAGGCAATGCTTATCAAATCGATTGCAGCTGTAGCGCGGGTAGCAAAGTGGCGTTGTACTATACGGTCACCAGCGCGCTAT
Source organism: Citrobacter sp. Cpo109 (assembly GCF_030332565.1). Lineage (NCBI taxonomy): Bacteria > Pseudomonadati > Pseudomonadota > Gammaproteobacteria > Enterobacterales > Enterobacteriaceae > Citrobacter > Citrobacter sp. Cpo109. Next base: position 51,259 of record NZ_JAOWHQ010000051.1, on the reverse strand, counting down.
CTAAAAACGGTAAACTCAGCGGCTTTTACCAGTTGAATGATAATCTGGATATTAAAACTGAAGTTGATGACATTCCTGGGAAGACGGCGGTCACGCCGCTGAACACTAAACCTATCCAGGAAAGTGGCTCTTACAGCCCCAGCAGCAGCAAAGGTAGCGTGTGCACGGCTGACCCAGCGGAGATCCGCGCCGCGCCGGTAACCATTGGCGCGAGCACCCGTTTTACGCTGTACGTCACCAAACCCTTCCTGGGGGAACTGGTAATTCCAGACACCCTGGTCGCCTCAGTACAGGCCGGATGGACCAGTTCGTCCACCCCACCATCGGTGAGCAGCATGGAAGATATCGCCGAACTGCGCATCCAGGGGAGCATCACCGTGCCCCAGGATTGTAAAATCAACCAGGGCGACGTGATTCAGGTCGATCTCGGTTTTATCAACGCCAACCGTTTCACCACCAAGGACCAGATGCCGGACGGCTATACACCGGTCAATTTTGACATTCACTATGACTGCGGTGATACCTCAACCATCAAAAATAGCATGGAAATGAGGATTGATGCTGATGATGTGATTGAGCAGTACACGTTAGTCGCCCGCCGCCAGGAAGCCAATAACGTCCCGGACATCGGTGTGAGAATGGCCCGTATCGACGGGACCCATGTCAATGTCCCGTTCACAAATGGATTGATCAATATCGATCCTTCCGGCAAGGGAGTAATCAACCTGGAAGCCTGGCCGATTAATATGCTCGGCGGCACGCCCGCGCCGGGGAAATTTAGCGGTACCGCGACCATCACCGTTCTCGTGAAATAATGGCTCACAACATCGGCTGGCGCTGAGCCAGTTCGATAAAATGCTGCAGGGCGGGCTTTAGCTCGCCTTTTTTCCACGCCATCAACAGCGCAATGGTCGGAACATCGCCAACAATAGGACGGAAAACCACCTGTCCGGTATTAAAATTATTCATATAACCGGGTATCAAAGTCACCCCCAGCCCCATGCCGACCAGGTTCATGGTCACCAGAATGTTGGTTGCCACCTGCACAATGTTGGGCTGGCTTTTTTGTCGCTGAAACCAGTTTTTGACAATCATCGCTAACGCGCCGGAGTAGGCCGGATCGGTACTGACAAAATTCACGCCGTGTAGTTGTTCTGCGGAGATTGCTTGCTCATTAGCTAACGGATGATTCACCGGTAAAACCACTACTAACGGCTCATGAATCAGCTCCAGATAATCGAGATCCGGGCTGTACACCGGGTGGCGCATTAAGCCCACATCCAGCTCTCCACTCAGGATCTTCTCTTCCTGTTCAGTGGTGATCAGACTCACCAGCTCAATGTGCGTATCAGGCTGTTTTAAACGAAACAAAGGCAGCACCTTCGGCAGCAGATTTACCTCTGCGGAAGGGACAAAACCGATGGCGAAATGATTATCTTCCTGCACCGTTTTACGGGCACGAACTTTGGCGTTTTCCGCCTGTTCGAGGATCGCCAGCGCATCTTGTAAAAAGCACTCTCCCGCCGCCGTCAGCGCAACTTTTCGTTTATCCCGCACCAACAATGGAACGCCCACGCACGTTTCCAGATCGCGGATCTGGCTGCTTAACGACGGCTGAGAGGTATGCAGCTTTTCTGCCGCTCGGGTGAAATTCAGCGCCTGCGCCACCGCTACGAAATAGCGTAAGTGCCTCAGTTCCATACCCTTCTCCTTGTTATCGAAAAAATGTCTCAACTGGTAGAAATTTACTATTTCACAGATTGATAACCAAACAGCAACATCCTTAGGGTACAAAAAAAGAAGGTCAATACATCTTAGCTTTCAGGATTAAAAAATATGACCACACCCTCAAATTTAGACATCTACCAACTGATCGATACGCAAAACGGTCGCGTAACCCCACGAATTTATACCGACCCTGAAATTTACCAACTGGAGCTGGAACGCATCTTCGGACGCTGCTGGTTATTTCTCGCCCACGAAAGCCAAATCCCCAAACCCGGTGATTTTTTTAACACCTACATGGGCGAGGATGCAGTTGTGGTGGTTCGCCAGAAAGACGGCAGCATCAAAGCGTTTCTCAACCAGTGTCGCCACCGCGCAATGCGCGTCAGCTACGCCGACTGCGGTAATACCCGCGCCTTCACCTGCCCGTATCACGGCTGGTCGTACGGCATTAACGGCGAGCTGATCGACGTCCCGCTGGAACCGCGCGCCTACCCGCAAGGGCTGTGCAAATCGCACTGGGGGCTGAACGAAGTTCCTGGCGTAGAGAGCTACAAGGGACTGATTTTCGGCAACTGGGATACCTCCGCGCCTGCGCTGCGCGATTATCTCGGCGACATCGCCTGGTATCTCGACGGTGTGCTGGATCGTCGTGAAGGCGGCACCGAAATCGTCGGTGGCGTACAAAAGTGGACCATCGATTGTAACTGGAAATTCCCCGCCGAACAGTTTGCCAGCGACCAGTATCACGCGCTGTTCAGCCACGCCTCGGCCGTGCAGGTGCTGGGGGCAAAAGACGACGGCAGCGATAAACGCCTGGGAGACGGACAAACCGCCCGCCCGGTGTGGGAAACCGCCAAAGACGCACTACAGTTCGGTCAGGATGGGCACGGTAGCGGATTTTTCTTTACCGAAAATCCTGATGCCAATGTCTGGGTCGACGGCGAAGTCTCCAGCTACTACCGTGACACCTACGCGGAAGCCGAGCAGCGTCTGGGTAAAGTTCGCGCCCTGCGTCTGGCCGGTCACAACAACATTTTCCCAACGCTTTCCTGGCTCAACGGTACTGCCACCTTAAGGGTCTGGCATCCGCGCGGGCCGGATCAAGTTGAAGTGTGGGCATTCTGTATTACCGATAAAGCCGCCTCTGATGAAGTGAAAGCCGCGTTTGAAAACAGCGCAACGCGGGCTTTTGGCCCCGCCGGATTCCTGGAGCAGGACGACTCGGAAAACTGGTGTGAAATTCAAAAACTGCTGAAGGGTCATCGCGCACGCAACACCAAATTGTGTCTGGAAATGGGGCTGGGCCAGGAGAAACGTCGTGAAGACGGCATTCCGGGGATCACCAACTACATCTTTTCGGAAACCGCCGCGCGCGGCATGTATCAGCGCTGGGCCGATTTACTCAGCAGCGAAAGCTGGCAGGAAGTGCAGGAAAAAACCGCCGCTTACCAGCAGGAGGTGATGAAATGAGCACCTTAGTTTCTCAGGAACTACACCACCGCATTACACAGTTTCTCTACCATGAAGCCAGCCTGCTGGATGACTGGAAGTTTCGTGACTGGCTGGCACAACTGGATGAAGACATTCGCTACACCATGCGTACGACGGTCAATGCCCAGACGCGCGATCGTCGCAAAGGCGTGCAGCCGCCGACCACCTGGATTTTCAACGACAACAAAGACCAGCTCGAACGTCGTATCGCGCGGCTGGAAACCGGCATGGCCTGGGCGGAAGAGCCACCGTCGCGTACCCGGCACCTGATCAGCAACTGCCAGGTCAGTGAAACTGGGGTTCCCGACGTCTTTGCCGTGCGCCTTAATTATCTGCTGTATCGCGTGCAAAAAGAGCGCGATGAGACCTTTTACGTCGGCATGCGCATAGACAAAGTGCGCCGTTTGCCGGGCGATGAGTGGCGCTTACTGGAGCGTGAGATCGTGCTGGATCAAGCGGTGATCACCTCCCATAACCTGAGTGTACTGTTCTGATGAGTCGTGTTTATGCCTGCCCCGTAGGGGATTTGCCGGAGGGTGAAGCGCTCCGGCTTGATACCTCGCCCGTCATCGCGCTGTTCAACGTTGGCGGCGAGTTCTATGCCATTAACGATCGCTGTAGCCACGGTAACGCTTCGATGTCGGAAGGCTATCTGGAAGACGACGCTACGGTGGAATGCCCGCTGCATGCCGCCAGTTTTTGCCTGAAAACCGGCAAGGCGTTGTGCTTACCCGCCACCGACGCGCTCACCACCTACGCGGTATATGTAGACGGTAGCGATGTGTTTGTTGATATTCCAGAGGACGCAAGATGAGCGATTTACGCGATAACGTGGTCTTTATCACCGGCGGCGGCTCCGGTCTTGGCCTGGCGCTGGTCGAGCGTTTCATCGAGGAAGGTGCGCGGGTCGCCACGCTGGAGCTGTCGCCAGCTAAAGTTGCCAGCCTGCGTCAGCGCTTTGGCGAACATGTGCTGGCAATCGAAGGCAACGTCACCTGCTACGCCGACTATCAGCGCGCGGTAGATCAAATCCTGACGCATTACGGTACGCTGGACTGTTTTATCGGAAATGCGGGGATATGGGATCACAACGCCTCGTTGGTCAATACGCCTGCGGATGCGCTGGAGAGCGGCTTTCATGAGCTGTTTAACGTCAACGTGCTGGGCTATCTGCTGGGCGCAAAAGCCTGTGCCCCTGCACTTATCGCCAGCGAAGGCAGCATCATCTTTACCCTGTCCAATGCGTCGTGGTATCCCGGCGGCGGCGGCCCGCTGTATACCGCCAGCAAACATGCGGCTACCGGGCTGATTCGCCAGCTGGCATACGAGCTGGCACCAAAGGTTCGTGTTAACGGTGTCGGTCCATGCGGTATGGCGACAGATCTACGCGGCCCGCAGGCGCTGGGACAAAACGATACATCGATTATGCAGTCGCTTACGCCGGAAAAAATCGCCGCTATTTTGCCACTACAGTTTTTCCCGGAGCCGGCGGATTTTACCGGCCCGTATGTGATGCTGGCGTCAAAGCGTAACAACCGCACATTGAGCGGCGTGATGATCAATGCCGACGCCGGTCTGGGTATTCGCGGTATTCGTCACGTCGCCGCCGGACTGGATCTCTGAGGAGGCGTTATGAACCCAAAAACTATCGCTATCGTCGGCGGCGGTCAGTCGGCGGCTATGGCTGCCGCTGCACTGCGCCAACAAGGATTTGACGGCGAATTACACCTGTTTTCCGATGAGCAACATCTGCCCTATGAACGCCCACCGCTCTCCAAAGCGATGCTACTGGACGACAATCCGCAACTTCAGCCGATACTCCCCGCTGACTGGTGGCGGGAACACAACGTACAGCTGCATCTGGGGGTTACTGTGCGGACGCTCGGCCGCCAAACGCATCAGTTGGTGCTGACTAATGGGCAGAGTTATCCATGGGATCGGCTACTGATTGCGACGGGCGCTGCGGCACGCCCCCTTCCGCAACTGGATAAGCTGGGCGATCGTTGCTTCACCCTGCGCCACGCGGGCGATGCCGAGCGCCTGCGCGACAATTTATTGCCGGGCAAGTCGATTGTCATTGTCGGTGCGGGCACCATTGGTCTGGAACTGGCGGCCAGCGCGACTCAACGTGGCTGTCAGGTGACGGTAGTGGAGCTGGCGCCAACGGTCATGGGCCGCAACGCGCCTGCTCCGGTGCGCGACTATCTGCTAGCCCGCCACCAACTTGCGGGCGTGCGAGTACTGCTTAACAGCACTATTGAGCATGTCGAAGCAGGAGAGTGTCTCTCACTCACGCTACAAAACGGCGAAACTCTCACCGCTGATGCGGTGATCTATGGCATCGGTATCGTGGCGAACGATATGCTGGCCCGCGAAGCGGGGCTGGAGACGGCGAACGGCATTATCGTTGATACCGCCTGCACCACCTCCGATCCCGCGATTTTCGCCGCCGGTGACGTAGCGATAACGCGCCAGGCTGACGGTTCGTTAGTACGCGTCGAAAGCTGGGAAAACGCCAATTTTCAGGCACAGGTTGCCGCCGCCGCGGTGCTCAATCAACCGCAGCCAGCAGCAACGCCGGGCTGGTTCTGGACCGATCAATATCGCGATAATTTGCAGTTTATTGGCGAAATGCAGGGAGACAGCTGGCTCATACGCGGCAATTCAGATGCGCAGAGAGCAATATGGTTTAACCTACAGGATGACGTGATTGTCGGCGCAGTAACGTTGAATCAGGGCCGAGAAATACGTTTATTGAGAAAATGGATTCAGGCAAAGAAAAAGCCGCCAGTGGCGGCTTTAATCGATGAAACAATCTTGCTTAAGTCAATATAACTGCCGGATGGCACTTCGTTTATCTGGCCTACATGTGAGTTACCTGTAGGCCGGATAAGATGTTTACACCACCATCTGGCAATCCGTATTACTTACGCGTAAACCGGGAAACGTGCACAGATATCGAGCACTTTACCTTTGACGCGCTCGATAACAGCTTCGTCATTGATGTTGTCCAGAACGTCACACATCCAGCCAGCCAGCTCTTTCACTTCAGCTTCTTTAAAGCCACGGCGAGTCACAGCCGGAGAACCGATACGGATACCGGAAGTCACAAACGGGCTCTTCGGATCGTTCGGTACGCTGTTTTTGTTAACGGTGATGTTAGCACGGCCCAGCGCGGCGTCAGCTTCTTTACCGGTCAGGTTTTTATCAACCAGATCCAGCAGGAACAGGTGGTTTTCAGTACCGCCAGAAACCACTTTGTAGCCACGGTTCAGGAACACTTCCACCATCGCTTTGGCGTTTTTGGCAACCTGCTGTTGGTAAACCTTGAACTCAGGCTCCATCGCTTCTTTCAGCGCCACAGCTTTCGCCGCGATCACGTGCATCAGTGGGCCGCCCTGCGCGCTTGGGAACACAGCGGAGTTCAGTTTTTTGTACAGCTCTTCGTCACCGCCTTTCGCCAGGATCAGGCCACCGCGCGGACCCGCCAGGGTTTTGTGGGTAGTGGTGGTCACAACGTGTGCGTGTGGAACCGGGTTCGGATAAACGCCCGCGGCAATCAGACCCGCAACGTGCGCCATATCGACGAACAGGTATGCACCGATGCTGTCGGCGATTTCGCGCATTTTTGCCCAGTCAACAACGCCGGAGTAAGCAGAGAAGCCACCGATGATCATCTTCGGTTTGTGCTCTTTGGCCTGCTTCGCCATGTCTTCGTAGTCAATTTTGCCGGACTCATCAATACCGTAAGGGATGATGTTGTACAGTTTGCCGGAGAAGTTAACCGGGGAGCCGTGAGTCAGGTGGCCGCCTTGTGCCAGGTTCATACCCAGAACGGTATCGCCCGGTTGCAGCAGAGCGGTGTAAACAGCGAAGTTAGCCTGAGAACCAGAGTGCGGCTGTACGTTAGCGTAGTCAGCGCCAAACAGCTCTTTTGCACGATCGATAGCCAGTTGCTCAACGATATCAACGTACTCGCAACCGCCGTAGTAGCGCTTGCCCGGATAACCTTCAGCGTATTTGTTGGTCAGCTGAGAACCCTGCGCCTGCATAACACGCGGGCTGGTGTAGTTTTCGGAGGCGATCAGTTCGATGTGCTCTTCCTGACGTACTTTTTCCTGCTCCATAGCCTGCCACAGTTCGGCATCATAATCGGCAATGTTCATTTCACGCTTTAACATCCGCATCTCCTGACTCAGCTAACAATAGAATTTCGGCCTAAAAAGGCAGTCCCGTTGGACGACGGCGAACAGTATAACCGAATCATTCTTCGATAACAGGTCTTGACAAAGGATTTTACGCAAACGATTACCTTCACGGTACGCAAGGCTTTGGAGAACAAAGGTCTGCTGAATTTCAACGGATTTCTTTTCAGGTTTGTGATGCAGATTTTTCACGATGTAACCTTTACAACGCAAAGTTACAAAGAACCATTTACAATGCAGGGTTATTTTTTATAAGATGTATTTGACATACATCATTAAAGTCTCAGATAAAGGAAGACCGTATGCTTGACGCACAAACCATCGCTACAGTGAAAGCCACCATTCCCCTGCTGGTTGAAACAGGCCCGAAGCTGACCGCCCATTTCTACGACCGCATGTTTACGCATAACCCAGAGCTGAAAGAAATCTTCAACATGAGTAATCAGCGTAATGGCGATCAGCGTGAAGCGCTGTTTAATGCTATTGCCGCGTATGCCAGCAATATCGAAAATCTGGCGGCACTGTTGCCGGCTGTTGAGAAAATCGCACAGAAGCATACCAGCTTCCAGATTAAACCCGAGCAGTACAACATCGTGGGTGGCCATTTACTGGCAACGCTGGACGAAATGTTCAGCCCAGGCCAGGAAGTTCTGGATGCATGGGGCAAAGCATACGGCGTGCTGGCGAACGTTTTCATCAACCGTGAAGCGCAGATTTACAGCGAAAATGCCAATAAAAATGGCGGCTGGGAAGGTACCCGTCCTTTCCGCATCGTGGCAAAAACCCCACGTAGTGCACTTATCACCAGCTTTGAATTTGAACCTGTCGATGGTGGCGCAGTGGCTGAATATCATCCGGGGCAATACCTGGGCGTCTGGTTAAAGCCGGAAGGTTTCCCGCATCAGGAAATTCGTCAGTACTCACTGACCCGTAAACCCGATGGCAAAGGCTACCGTATTGCGGTTAAGCGTGAAGACGGTGGTCAGGTTTCAACCTGGCTGCACAACCATGCGAATGTTGGCGACGTTGTTCACCTGGCCGCACCTGCGGGCGATTTCTTTATGGACGTCGCGACCGACACCCCGGTATCTCTGATCTCCGCGGGCGTGGGACAAACCCCAATGCTGGCGATGCTGGATACGCTGGCAAAAGCGAAGCATACGGCGCAGGTTAACTGGTTCCACGCGGCAGAAAATGGTGACGTGCATGCCTTCGCTGATGAAGTCAATGAACTCGGCAAAACGCTGCCACGCTTTAGCGCACACACCTGGTATCGTGAGCCAACCGAAGTCGATCGCGCGAAAGGTGCGTTTGATAGCGTAGGTCTGATGGATTTGAACAAACTGGAAAGCGCAATTAGCGATCCGGCGATGCAGTTTTATCTGTGCGGTCCGGTTGGTTTCATGCAGTTCGCCGCGAAGCAGCTGGTCGGGCTGGGCGTGAAAAACGAGAACATTCATTACGAATGCTTCGGTCCACACAAAGTCTTGTAATGTGTTACGCGAGTAGGCCGGATAAGGCGTTTACGCCGCCATCCGGCAATCACTCGACCTGATGCGCTACGTTTATCAGGCCTACAAATTAACGGCGCGGCTTAGATTGCCGCGTCGTCTTCTTCACCGGTACGAATACGAATAACGCGTGCCACGTCGAAGACAAAAATCTTACCGTCGCCGATCTTGCCGGTCTGGGCAGTACGGATAATGGTGTCGACGCAGGTATCGACGATGTCGTCGGTAACCACAATTTCAATTTTTACCTTCGGCAGAAAATCCACCATATATTCCGCACCACGGTACAGCTCGGTATGGCCTTTCTGACGGCCAAACCCTTTCACTTCTGTCACAGTCATACCGGTAATGCCGACTTCTGCCAGCGCTTCGCGGACGTCGTCCAGCTTGAAGGGTTTAATAATCGCATCAATCTTTTTCATGCTATTCCTTGAAAAGGTCGCCTGTCTTTTGATCGAATAAAGCTAACATAATCCGCAGATTTATTCTTTGAAATCGTTTGCATCCAGCTCGTGCCGAGAAAGCAATTTATAGAATTCGGTGCGGTTGCGCCCCGCCATTCTTGCTGCATGGGTCACATTGCCCTTGGTGATTTGCAGCAGCTTACGCAAATAGTTGAGCTCAAACTGGTTACGCGCCTCAACAAAGGTCGGCAGCGCGGTGTTTTCCCCTTCCAGCGCCTGCTCCACCAGCGCGTCGCTGATCACCGGCGAAGAGGTCAACGCCACGCACTGCTCAATCACGTTGACCAGCTGACGCACGTTGCCCGGCCAGCTGGCGGTCATTAACCGCTTCATGGCATCGGTTGAAAAGGCGCGTACGAACGGTTTGTGCCGTTCAGCAGACTGGCGCAGCAGATGGTTCGCCAGCAGCGGAATATCTTCCGTACGCTCGGCCAGCGCAGGGATCTTCAGGCTCACCACGTTGAGGCGATAGTACAAATCCTCGCGAAATTCACCCCGAGCCATCGCTTTGGGTAAATCGCGGTGGGTCGCAGAAACGATCCGCACATCAATGTCGATATCGCGGTTACTGCCCAACGGTCTGACTTTTCGTTCCTGCAATACGCGCAGCAGTTTCACCTGTAACGGCGCAGGCATATCGCCAATCTCATCGAGAAACAGCGTGCCGCCTTCCGCGGCCTGAAACAGCCCTTCACGATTGCTCACCGCACCGGTAAAAGCCCCCCGTGCATGACCAAACAGTTCTGATTCCAGCAGTTGTTCCGGCAACGCACCGCAGTTAATGGCAATGAAAGGTTTTTGGCTGCGTGGGCTGGCGTTGTGAATAGCCTGAGCGAAAACTTCTTTCCCGGTTCCGCTTTGGCCGTTAATCAAGACGCTAACGTCCGATTGCGCCACCATCCGCGCCTGTTCCAGCAGGCGTAGCATCAGCGGGCTGCGGGTAACGATAGATTCGCGCCAGCTGTCATCGGTGGCGGGCGCAGACTGTTCCAGCGCCCCGTCAATCGCGTGATACAACGCGTCCTTGTCGACTGGCTTAGTGAGAAAACTGAACACCCCTTGCTGGGTCGCCGCAACGGCGTCCGGGATGGAGCCGTGGGCGGTCAGGATAATCACCGGCATTCCAGGCTGTACTTTCTGGATTTCAGTAAACAGCTGCATGCCATCCATTTCATCCATGCGCAGATCGCTAATAACCAGATCCACTTTTTCACGGTTCAGCACCCGTAACCCTTCCTGCCCACTTTCCGCGGTCACGACGCTGTAGCCTTCGCTGGTCAGTCGCATTCCAAGTAATTTCAACAGGCCCGGATCGTCATCCACCAGCAGCAGATTCGCGGGCTTACGGCTTATCATGGCGTAACCTCATCGGCAGACGGCGCTGCGCCTTCTTCGTTATCAGGCGTAGTGAGTTTATCGTTCCCGTGCAGCGCATCAGGATTGTAGTTACCGCCAGGTTTGCGCGTAGAAAGCTGGCGCTCAATATCGGTCAGATTCTCCAGCTTGCGGGTCGTGAGATCGAGCTGGGACTGCAAATGCTGCTGTTGTTGGCGCAGCGTATCGAGATCGCTGTCGGACGCCTGCTGGAGTTTACTGTAGCGCATACGCTCTTCGGCAAGCTGCAACTGCAACGTTTGGCTGCTGCGCCAGACTTGATACAGCGGGCGTACCTGCGGCGGAATTTGCGGGCTTAACGCATCGAGGCGCGTAACAGCTTCCCGCCTTTCAGGCGGCGTAATGTTGGCATTATCGAGCAGGATCCCACGCCTGAAAGCGCCCTGCCAGGTATCTGTCATCAGGGTGCTGGCTTCACTACGCGCCTGCACCGTCATCAGGCGATTGGCACAATCCATCGCCCGCAGCCAGTACAACGGATTGGTTTCTGTAGACTGGCCAGACAGCGACCAGATATCCGTACAGTCGGTTGCAAGGTAGTCTGCCAGTTGATTAGGCGGAATTTTCTCCTGCGAGGGATCGCCGATAATATGATTCACCGCGTTCGGGACACAACCAACCAGCGCCAGGCACGGCAGGCTTGCGAGGATGACGCGACGAAGAAAATGTCGTTTAAGCATTCGGACAACAACGTATGGCATACTCACCAGACTTAGGTTTATTTTAGTGATTTTTCGCAGCAGCTAGCGGCAGTTCTATGCGAAAACAAACGTTTTGCGCATGGTCATCAACCAGATACAGCTTGCCCCGCATACGGCGGATGCAATCTCTGGCAATGCTTAGCCCCAACCCGCTTCCTTTTACCGCCCCTTTTCGCTGATGACTCCCCTGGAAAAAAGGCTCGAAGATCATGGTCTGTTCTGCTTCTGGAATCGGTGTGCCGGTATTCATTACATCGATGTATACCGTTGAGCCATGCAAACTGCTGCGGATCCAAATGTTACCGGATTCAGCACCATAGTGCACCGCATTGGAATAAAGATTGTCCAGCACGCTCATCAACAGCATCGGTTCTGCCAGGCAGGTGTTCACCGCAAGCGCAACATCAGTATGTATCATTTTGGCGCGAGCGGGCAGGCTATGCGCAGAAACAACGCTTTCCACCAGCGGCGTGATTTCCACACTTTCAAGTTCCACCTCGTCATCAGCCAGCTTACGGTTGTAATCAAGGAGTTGTTCAATCAGCTTTTGCAGGTTGCGGCTGCTGTCATCCAGAATACCGACCACCTCTTTTTGCTCCGCTGTTAACGGGCCAACCACCTGATCGGCCAACAATTCGGTACCTTCGCGCATGCTCGCCAGCGGTGTTTTCAGCTCATGGGAAAGATGGCGTAAAAACTGATGCCGTTGCGACTCAAGCCAGGAGAGGCGTTCGCTTAACCAGATGATACGCTGCCCCACGGATCTCAATTCCCGTGGCCCGGTAAATAATACGCTATCCCCCAGCGAGCGCCCTTCTCCCAGACAGTTGATCATCCGTTCAATGCCCTTCACCGGACCGATAATCATGCGGGTAAACAGCAAGACCATCGCCAGGCTGACGAGAAACAGCACCAGTGCCTGCCAGCCAAAAAACTGCCCACGTTCGGCTATTTCCTGCTGTAACTGCTGCCCACGAGAAAAGATCACGGTACGCGTCGCTTGCACCATCTCGGTATTGGCATTGGCGAATGCTTCCAGTCGTGCAGCCGACACACTGTCAGGACCACTGTTTTTACACTGCAACTGCGCGAGATCGTTAAGATCCTGACGCAACGCCTGGTAGAGCTTGGTATCCGGCAACACCCCCGCATGCGCATCCAGCATGTCGCTGTAGCGTTTACGCTGGCTTTGGTAGACCCTGGCCAATGTTGGGTCATCAAGCACGCAGTATTGCCGATAGCTGCGCTCCATCTCCAGCGCGACGTTGGTCATCGCCTCGCTGCGTCTGGCATCAATCAGCGTGGTGCGGTTGGTCAGCGCAGCCTGCGCGCTCAGGGCATTCAGACTTTGCCATGCCTGCCAGGCCAGAACTAACAACGGCAGCAGGATAAGCAAGAAGGCCAACGTCACCAATTGACGTAAAGATCGGGGAAAAACTGACCAGCGCTTCAAGGCGTTACTCTCAATGGACAGGAATAGATTGATGCTAACTGAGGGGAACGCCAGATACAACAAAGCCGGGATTAACCCGGCTTTGTTATGGAATAAGGCGGTGCCTAACTCGACGTTTCGCCCGGAGGTTGATATGAGCAATGCTAATATCAGATGTTGGACGGCAGGCACCTTGTTGTGCGTCATTCGAAGTTTATGTAGCACGTCCCGAAGGGGCTGACATAAGAAGGTGAATGAGCCACTGGTTAATATTATGCAGCATCTGTGCCAATATTCAAAACACTTTATTAACACAATGATAAGTATGAAAAATATTATTATTTTCACAAATAACAATTCTGGCTGTTTTTTGCTCTCTCTGTCGCCAATAAGCAACACTTGCAGCACTTAAAAACAAATCCCCATTAAATCAAATAATTAAACGTCTCTTTTTGACGACACCACAACCCTATCCATGTCGGCATTTCCCGACACTTTACTTTTAGGTGCAAGCGCTGAGTTTATTGCCGGATGGCGGCGTGAACGCCTTATCCGGCCTACAACCGCATTTTCCCTGTAGGCCTGATAAGCGTAGCGTCATCAGGCGGGTTCCATCCTGCAGACAAAAAAAAGCCCCTCGCGAAGAGGGGCTTGATGACTATTGCGCGAATTAACCGAGCTGTTTACGCGCGTTGCGGAAAATACGCATCCACGGGCTATCCTCGCCCCAGTTTTCCGGGTGCCAGGAGTTGCTCACGGTACGGAACACACGTTCCGGGTGCGGCATCATAATGGTGACGCGACCATTTTCAGTGGTCACTGCAGTAATACCGTTCGGGGAACCGTTCGGGTTAGCCGGATAGGCCTCGGTCACCTTACCAAAGTTATCAACATAGCGCAGCGCCACCAGACCTTTGCTCTCAAGCTGAGCCAGATGCGCACCGTCACGCACTTCCACACGACCTTCACCGTGAGAAACGGCAATCGGCATCATCGACCCCACCATATCGGCAAGCAGCAAAGACGGGCTTTGCGTCACTTCGACCAAGCTGAAGCGGGCTTCAAAGCGGTCAGAGTGGTTACGCACAAAGCGCGGCCACAGGTCACTTCCCGGGATCAGCTCACGCAGGTTAGACATCATCTGACAACCGTTACACACGCCGAGAGCCAGCGTTTGCGGGCGATGGAAGAAGGTTTCGAACTCATCACGGACGCGGTTGTTGAACAGAATCGACTTCGCCCAACCTTCCCCAGCGCCAAGCACATCGCCGTAAGAGAAACCGCCGCAGGCCACCAGCGCCTGGAAATTACCCAGGCCGATACGTCCGCCCAGCAGGTCGCTCATGTGCACATCGATGGCGTCGAAACCCGCACGGTGGAAGGCGGCTGCCATCTCAACGTGGGAGTTCACACCCTGCTCACGCAGTACGGCCACTTTGGGACGCGCACCGGTGGCGATGTACGGAGCGGCAACATCTTCGTTGATATCAAACGACAGTTTAACGTTGAGACCAGGGTCCGCATCGTTAGTTTTAGCGTCGTGTTCCTGATCGGCACATTCCGGGTTGTCACGCAGACGCTGCATCTGCCAGGTGGTTTCCGCCCACCACATACGCAGGGTAGTACGGCTTTCGCTAAACACCGGCTGGTCGTTAGCGGTCAGGTTGAAGCGGTCGCCTTCAACGGCTTTACCGAGGAAGTGTACGCAGTCTGCCAGGCCGTGGGCAGCCAGAATCGCTTCCACCGCCTCACGTTCAGCAGCACGAACCTGAATCACCGCACCCAGTTCTTCGTTAAACAGCGCCGCCAGACGATCTTCACCCAGAGAGTGGATATCAGCGTCAATACCGCAGTGACCGGCGAAGGCCATTTCCGCCAGCGTAACCAGCAGACCGCCGTCAGAACGGTCATGATAGGCCAGCAGCTTACGCGCAGCGACCAGCGCCTGAATCGCATCGTAGAAGCCTTTCAGTTGCTCAACGTTACGCACGTCGGCAGGCTTATCACCCAGTTGACGGTAAACCTGCGCCAGCGACGTAGCGCCCAGCGCATTGTGACCAAGACCGAGGTCAATCAGCAGCAGGGCGTTGTCTTCAGTAGAGAGCTGCGGGGTAATAGTGTGGCGCACATCTTCCACGCGGGCAAAGGCGGTGATCACCAGCGACAGTGGCGAGGTCATTTCACGCTGCTCGTTACCTTCCTGCCAGCGGGTTTTCATCGACATAGAGTCTTTGCCCACTGGAATGGTCAGGCCGAGCGCCGGGCATAGCTCTTCCCCGACGGCTTTTACTGCTTCGTACAGGCCAGCATCTTCACCAGGGTGACCCGCAGCCGCCATCCAGTTTGCCGACAGCTTAATACGTTTGATGTTGCCAATCTGCGTTGCCGCAATGTTGGTCAGCGCTTCACCGACAGCCAGACGCGCAGAGGCAGAGAAGTCCAGTAGCGCAACCGGCGCGCGCTCGCCGATAGACATCGCTTCGCCGTAGTAGCTATCGAGGCTTGCGGTAGTGACCGCGCAGTTGGCGACCGGGATCTGCCATGGACCAACCATCTGGTCACGCGCAACCATACCGGTAACGGTACGGTCACCGATGGTCACGAGGAACGTTTTCTCCGCGACAGTCGGCAGATGCAGCACGCGGTTAACCGCATCTGCAATCGAGATTTCGTCACGATTCAGGGCATCGCCTTTGGCTTTCAGCGTCTGCACATCGCGGGTCATTTTCGGTGTTTTACCCAGCAGCACATCGAGCGGCATGTCGATCGGCTGGTTGTCGAAGTGGCTGTCGCTCAAGGTCAGATGCTGTTCTTCGGTAGCTTCACCAATCACCGCATACGGCGCGCGCTCGCGCTTACACAGTTCGTCAAACAGCGGCAATTGATCGGCAGCAACCGCCAGCACGTAGCGTTCCTGGGATTCGTTACACCAGATTTCCAGCGGACTCATACCCGGCTCGTCGCTGAGGATATCGCGCAGCTGGAACTTACCGCCGCGACCGCCATCGCTTACCAGCTCCGGCATAGCGTTAGACAGTCCACCCGCGCCAACGTCATGGATAAACAGAATCGGGTTCGCATCACCCATCTGCCAGCAACGGTCGATAACTTCCTGGCAACGACGTTCCATTTCCGGGTTGTCACGCTGTACGGAAGCGAAATCAAGATCGGCATCAGACTGGCCGGAAGCCATAGAGGAGGCTGCCCCGCCGCCAAGACCGATGTTCATCGCCGGGCCGCCGAGGACGATAAGCTTAGCGCCAACGACGATCTCGCCCTTCTGTACGTGATCGGCACGGATGTTACCGATCCCGCCTGCCAGCATGATCGGTTTATGGTAACCGCGCAGCTCTTCGCCGTTGTGGCTGTTGACCTTTTCTTCATAGGTACGGAAGTATCCGGTCAGCGCCGGACGACCAAATTCGTTGTTAAACGCCGCGCCGCCCAGCGGGCCTTCGGTCATGATATCAAGCGCGGTAACAATACGGTCCGGCTTACCGAAGTCTTCCTCCCACGGCTGTTCAAAGCCAGGAATACGCAGGTTGGAAACGGAGAAACCCACCAGCCCGGCTTTCGGTTTTGCACCGCGACCGGTTGCGCCTTCATCGCGGATTTCGCCGCCGGAGCCGGTTGCCGCACCCGGCCACGGAGAGATGGCCGTCGGGTGGTTGTGAGTTTCAACCTTCATCAGGATGTGGGCTGGTTCCTGATGGAAATCGTAGCGGCCGGTTTTGTGGTCGGCAAAATAGCGGCCCACTTCAGAGCCTTCCATTACCGCAGCGTTGTCTTTATAGGCAGACAGCACGTGGTCCGGCGTGGTTTCGAAGGTATTCTTGATCATCTTGAACAGCGACTTCGGCTGCTGTTTACCATCGATAACCCAGTCGGCGTTAAAAATCTTGTGGCGGCAGTGCTCAGAGTTGGCCTGCGCAAACATGTATAGTTCAATATCGTTCGGGTTACGTCCCAGTTTGGTGAACGCATCCTGCAGATAGTCAATTTCGTCTTCCGCCAGCGCCAGACCCAGACGCAGGTTAGCGTCGATCAGCGCCTGACGCCCCTCACCCAGTAGATCAACGCTGGAGACCGGCGCCGGTTGGTGATGGGCAAACAGTTTTTCGGCATCGTTCAGTGAAGAGAAAACCGTTTCCATCATGCGATCGTGCAGTTCGTCGGCCACCATCTGCCATTGCTCAGCGGTCAGCGTGGAGGCTTCTACATACCAGGCAATGCCACGTTCCAGGCGGCTAATCTGGTGCAGACCGCAGTTGTGGGCAATATCAGTCGCTTTAGAAGACCACGGGGAGATGGTGCCTGGGCGAGGCGTAACCAGCAGCAGTTTGCCTTCCGGGGCGTGGCTTTGCAGAGCAGGACCATATTTCAGCAAGCGTGCAAGCTGCGCGTGCTCATCTTCATTTAACGGTGCATTCAGATCGGCGAAATGGACGTACTCGGCGTAAATGTTGTGGACCTGGAGGTTGGCAGCCTGAAAACGTGCCAGCAGTTTGTTAATACGGAATGCAGACAGTGCAGGTGAACCACGCAGAATTTCCATCATAAGTCTCTCGTCTTCTAAGCTTTCGGTGTGCCCAAGTGGGGAAACGGGCGTCATTATAAAGAATCTACCGCGCCGACGAAACCGTTTGCGTCGAAATAAAATCACGACCGTCACTTATCATCAAATGCGGTCAGATTTCTGAATAAGTTGCCAACTGACGCAAGTTTAAGCAAAATGCCGTTCATTAATGACGACTTCACTTCTTAATCAACACCACAGCAGACAGAGACAACGTACGGTTCAGAGAATTAACTAATTGAAAAAATTAAAGATTAATTATCTGTTCATCGGCATATTGACGCTGTTGTTGGCAGCGGCCCTTTGGCCATCTATCCCCTGGTTCGGTAAAGCCGAAAATCGTATCGCCGCCATTCAGTCGCGGGGAGAGCTGCGCGTCAGTACCATTGATTCGCCATTAACTTACGCGACCCTCAACGGCAAAAAATTCGGTCTGGATTATGAACTGGCCCAGGAATTTGCCGACTACTTAGGCGTGAAGTTAAAAGTTACCGTACGCCAGAACATCAGCCAGCTTTTTGACGACCTGGATAACGGCAATGCCGACCTGTTAGCCGCAGGTCTGGTCTATAACAGCGAGCGGGTGAAAAATTACCAGCCAGGCCCGACCTATTATTCGGTTTCACAACAGCTGGTGTACCGGGTTGGGCAATACCGCCCGCGCACGCTTGCCACCGTGAACGAAAACCAACTGACTATCGCCCCGGGGCACGTGGTGGTTAATGACCTCCAGCAGCTAAAAGAGAAAAAATTTCCCGATCTGAGCTGGAAAGTCGATGACAAAAAGGGCACCACCGAACTGCTTGATGATGTAATCGCCGGAAAGCTGGATTACACCATTGCCGATTCTGTCGCCATCAGCTTATATCAACGCGTGCATCCTGAGCTGGCCGTAGCGCTCGACGTCTCTGACGAACAACCGGTGACCTGGTTTAGTCGGCTGGACGATGACAACACGCTATCTGCCGCCCTACTGGATTTCTTCAACACCATGAATGAAGACGGTTCTCTGGCACGGCTGGAAGAGAAATATCTCGGGCATGGCGATGATTTTGACTATGTCGATACCCGCTCCTTTTTGCGCGCCGTAGACAGCGTGTTGCCGGACCTCAAGCCGCTGTTTGAGAAATATGCGCAAGAGATAGACTGGCGACTGCTGGCCGCTATCTCATATCAGGAGTCACACTGGGATGCGCAGGCCACCTCTCCAACCGGCGTACGCGGGCTGATGATGCTGACCAAAAATACCGCTCAGAGTCTTGGGCTGACCGACCGTACCGATGCCGAACAAAGCATCAGCGGCGGCGCGCGATATTTGCAGGACATGATGAGCAAAGTACCGGATACCGTCCCCGAAGGAGAACGCATCTGGTTTGCGCTTGCAGCCTACAATATGGGTTATGCGCACATGCTGGACGCACGGGCGCTGACGGTGAAAACCAAAGGCAATCCGAACAGTTGGTCCGACGTAAAACAGCGACTACCGCTGCTTAGCCAAAAGCCGTATTACAATAAGTTGACCTATGGTTATGCGCGTGGCCATGAAGCCTACGCCTATGTGGAAAACATCCGTAAATACCAGATTAGCCTGGTGGGATATCTGCAAGAGAAAGAAAAACAGGCGCTAGAAACGCAGCAACTGGCGCAGGATTACCCGGCGGTGACGCCCGCAGAGCTAATAGGTAAAGATGAATTCCCGCTTTCGGCGTTTCTGTCTCAGACGTCGTCAAACTACCTGACGCACTCCCCTTCCCTGCTGTTTTCACCGCATAAAAAAGAGGAGAAGTAGTCTTGTACGCCTGATAAGCGCAGCACCATCAGGCTGAGAGTTACTGATTAGCGGATTTTTTCAGGGCCTTAATTTCCTGCCGGCGCATGCGGAAGAAATCACTGAGCAGCGTGGCGCATTCATCCCGCAGTACCCCTTCGGTCACTTCAACCCGATGATTCATTCCAGGGTGATGCAGCACATCCATTAATGACCCTGCAGCCCCGGTTTTCGCATCGCGCGCGCCAAAAACGACCCGACCGATACGGCTGTGCACCATCGCGCCAGCGCACATCACGCACGGTTCCAGAGTGACGTACAGCGTGGCATCTAACAGGCGGTAGTTTTGCAGCACCAGGCCGCCCTGACGCAGCGCCATAATCTCAGCATGAGCAGTCGGATCATGATGACCTATCGGGCGGTTCCAGCCTTCGCCAATCACTCGGTTGTTATGTACCAATACCGCACCCACCGGGACTTCACGCTCATCCCAGGCGCGCTTAGCCAGCGTTAAAGCATGACGCATCCAGTATTCGTGGCTAAATTCAACATCTGACAAAGGGGTAACTCCAGTAATCAAAGCGGGCGCATTATACACGTCATACTTCAAATTGCATGTGCGTTGGCTATTCGAGTTGCTGAAGCTCTCCGCGCGGCGTGACGCGCCAGCGATGCTGGCAAAAAGAGAGCAGCGGATTGTCCTGATTACTGTCACTATAGCCACTGTAAAGCTGTAGCGGCGCGCCAATGTGGCGTTCCAGTTGTGTCACTTTCTCATGGCCCAGACAGCGCAGAGTCAGTACCCAGCCGCCGTATCCCCGCGCCATTTTGCTGGCAATCAGATTGACTCGCGGTAGCCATGGAGTATCAAAGTAAACCTGCTCGACCAGTGACTGTGGAGAGCCGGTAATAAGCCAGATATCAGCGTCAGAGCTTAACAGGTAGGTTGTCAGCCGCTGCTGCACGAGCGGAAACGCCGTCACGTTACTGCGAAACCAGCGCACAAAGTCGGCCTGATGCGCTTTCAGACACGCCTCGCTGCGGCCAAAAGTGCATCCCCATAACAGCAGGCTCATTGGCCAGCGGGCGGCACGTCCTTTTATCAGCAACGCCAGCGCAATCACCGGTAACAGAGGCAGCACAAGCAACGCGTTCAGCGGCTGGCGACGCAGCAGATAACGAATAAAACTACCGAACATATCCTGCTGGTGTAACGTGCCATCCAAATCAAAAAAGACAACGCGGCGCTGGTGATTGGTCAAACCTTATTCCTCTGGATCAGTGAATCCCAATAGCCAGGTAAACAAGAACCCGGCGATAACTGCTACCAGATAGCCTAACAGATAGAACATCACTTTTCCGGCAACAATCGTCAGTGCCAGCGGTAATCCGGAGATGCCAAAGGTGATGACCGTCGCCACCTTCCAGTAGCTAATCAGCGCCCCACCTACCGCGCCGCCAAGACAGGCACCGATAAACGGCTTACCCAACGGCAGCGTTACGCCAAAAATCAGCGGCTCGCCAATCCCCAGCAGTCCGACCGGTAGCGCCCCTTTGATCACTTTCTTTAGCCGCGCATTGCGGGTTTTCATCAAAACCGCAATCGCAGCACCTATTTGCCCAACGCCCGCCATCGCCAGGATCGGAAAGAGCGCGTTATAACCGTGCGCCTGGACCAGTTCAACATGGATGGGCACCAATCCCTGATGAAGCCCGGTAAGTACCAACGGCAGGAAGGTTCCCGCCAGCACGGCACCGACCAGAAAACCGCCGCGATCGATAGCCCAGGATGCGCCGTGAGCGATAGATTCAGAAATCCATCCGCCAAGCGGTTGCAGCGCCACAATCGCGATTACGCCGGTAATGATGGTGGTCAGCAGCGGGTTAAGGATAAGCTCCAGTGATTCTGGCAACAGCGCGCGGAATTTACGTTCGATCCAGCACATCAGCGCAACCACCAGCAATACCGCGATCACCCCACCGCGCCCCGGCTGCAACGCTTCGCCAAACAGGGTAATTTGCGCCAGCTGAGGGCTGGAGAGGATCCCCGCCATCACCCCGCCCATTGCCAGGGAACCACCGAAAACTTTGGCGGTATTCACCCCGACCAGAATATTCATAATGGCAAATACGGCGCTGCCAAATATGCCCATCAACCCCAGCATATTTGGATAGTGGGTCGCAAAATCCCCCACGATATCCGGGCGCTTAAGGATGTTAATAATGCCGGTAATCAAACCGGAGGCGATAAACGCCGGAATAAGAGGGATAAAGACGTTCGCCAGCTTACGCAGCGCATCGCTCATCGGCGCTTTGTACTTCGCTTTGGCCTCTGACTTGGTGCGCTCAATATCATTGGCACCTGCTCGCTCGCCGCCATCGGCAATCAGGGAACGCATGGCATCCACCACTTTGGCTGCTTTACCGGGACCGACAATAATCTGGTGCTGTGCGCCCTGCTTCACGTAGCCGCTAACGCCGGGCAGTTGCCTGAGGCGGGGAATATCGATCTGCCCGTCATCCTGAACTTCCACCCTGACACGGGTCATACAGTTTTCCAGACGCAGAATATTGTTCTCTCCGCCAACGCCCAGCAGGATGTCGCTGGCCAGCAACGCCGTCTTATCCATATACACCTCTTAGTGTTCTAACGCCGCGCGTAAAAAACCCTGGTGAGCGGCAAGTTTTTCGCGGGCGGCAGCAGCATCCAGGCCGGTGAGCGCCATTAATATAGCCGGCTTAACATCATAATCCGTCTGCTTCAGCAGCGTTTCAGCTTGAGCACGCGCAATGCCGGTGGCTTCAACCACCATACGGCACGCCCGATCGACCAGTTTGACGTTGGTTGCCTGCATATCCACCATCAGGTTCTGGTACACCTTGCCAAATTTCACCATCGCGCCGGTGGAGATCATATTGAGCACCAGCTTTTGCGCGGTGCCGGATTTCAGTCGTGTTGACCCGGTCAGCGCCTCTGGCCCCACCACCGGAGAAATGGCAATGTCCGCTTCATGCGCGATAGGGGAATCCGGATTGCATGAAATAGCCGCCGTCGTACAGCCCACCGAACGCGCATATTTCAACCCACCAATGACATACGGCGTACGACCAGAAGCAGCCAGCCCCACCACCAGATCCTGTGCGGTAAGATTAAGCGTACGCAGATCGTCTTCACCTAGCTGCGGGTTATCTTCTGCGCCTTCTACGGCCTTAAGCAGCGCACCCGGTCCCCCGGCAATCAGCCCAACCACCAGACCGTGCGGAACGCCGAAGGTTGGCGGGCATTCAGACGCGTCCAGCACCCCAAGACGCCCACTGGTACCTGCTCCCATGTAAATAATGCGTCCACCGGCTTTTAGCGCGTCAGCTGCCGCATCAACCGCGCGCGCAACTTCAGGAAGAGTTGCTTTTACTGCTTCAGCTACCAGCGTATCCTGTTGATTAAAACGATGAACCAACTCCAGAGTGGAGAGCGCATCCAGATCCATGGTCTGAGGATTGCGGGTTTCTGAAACTAACGCACCGAGATTCATTTTTTGTTCCTTAGGAATTTTTAATTCATAATAATCTGTCATAATGGAATATTATATTCACTAAGGCGAGTGATATTTTGTTTTGTAATCGCCATCACATTTTCGCCAGGAGAAAGCATGAACTGTTTAATTCGCATTCGTCAGCGTTATCCGGATCTCGCGCAAAGCGATAAAAAGCTTGCGGATTATCTTCTTGCTCAACCGGATGCTGCGCGTCACCTCAGTTCACAACAGCTGGCCTTTGAAGCGGGCGTCAGCCAGTCCAGCGTGGTGAAATTCGCGCAAAAGATGGGCTTTAAAGGATTCCCGGCACTCAAACTGGCGATTAGCGAAGCATTGGCCAGCAATCCCAATCCCCATTCCATTCCGGTACATAATCAGATTCGCGGTGACGACCCGATGCGAATGGTAGGCGAGAAACTGATTAAAGAGAACGTGGCGGCGATGCATGCGACGCTGGACGTCAACAGCGAAGAGAAACTGATGGAGAGCGTCACGATGCTGCGTTCAGCCCGCCGCATTATCGTGACCGGGATTGGCGCATCGGGTCTGGTGGCACAGAATTTTGCCTGGAAGCTGCTGAAGATTGGTTTTAACGCGGTGGTGGAACGCGATATGCACGCCCTACTGGCGACGGTGCAGGCGCTTTCGCCTAACGATCTACTGCTGGCCATTTCGTATACCGGAGAGCGTCGAGAGCTCAACCTGGCTGCGGATGAAACGTTGCGCACCGGCGCGAAAATCCTCGCCATCACCGGATTCACACCGAACGCCCTGCAGCAACGGGCAAGTCATTGTCTGTACACCATTGCCGAGGAGCAGGCCACGCGCAGCGCAGCGATTTCCTCCACCCATGCGCAAATGATGCTCACTGATTTACTGTTTATGGCGCTGGTGCAGCAGGATCTGGAGCATGCCCCGGAACGTATTCGCCACAGTGAGGCCCTGGTAAAAAAACTGGTCTGAGCAAAGAATGCGCGTATAATGCCCGCCCGATTTGTGATGTTTTGAGAGTTTCCTGATGGCCCTGTTAATCACTAAAAAGTGTATCAATTGCGATATGTGCGAGCCCGAATGCCCGAATGAGGCGATTTCGATGGGTGATAGCATTTACGAGATTAACAGCGATAAGTGTACGGAATGCGTAGGCCATTACGACACGCCAACCTGCCAGAAGGTGTGCCCTATTCCCAATACTATTTTGAAAGATCCGGCGCATGTCGAAACAGAAGAGCAGCTGTGGGATAAGTTTGTGCTGATGCACCACGCCGATAAACTTTAGCCGCGTCGCCATCTGGCGATGAAGCTCCTACCCTGCCCCTGCAACAAACGCATAACCCGTAGGCCGGATAAGACGCTACGCGTCGCCATCCGGCAACGTCCTGAATCTAACTTTCGATAATCACCGTGGCGCAGGCGTAGTGACGCTCATCGGCCAGCGTCACATGCATGTGCGCAACGCCGAGTTTTTCCGCCAGTTTTAACGCCTCTCCCCATAATCGCAGACGCGGCTTACCGAGTTCATCATTAAAGACTTCAAACTGATTAAACGCCAGCCCATTGCGAATACCCGTGCCAAAGGCTTTTGCTGCCGCCTCTTTGACTGCAAAACGCTTCGCCAGAAAACGCACCGGCTGCTGATGCGTTTCCCAGATTGCCCATTCGTTGTCGCTGAGCACACGTCTTGCCAGGCGGTCGCCGGAACGGGAGATCACCGCTTCGATGCGGGCAATCTCCACGATATCCGTACCTAATCCCAGAATCGCCATTAGCCACGCGCTTCCAGCATCAGGCGCTTCATTTCGACTACGGCCTCTTTCAGGCCGCTCATCACCGCACGTCCGATAATGGCATGGCCAATATTCAGCTCGTGCATTTCCGGGATCCGCGCGATAGCTTTAACGTTGTGATACG
This sequence comes from Citrobacter sp. Cpo109, assembly GCF_030332565.1. NCBI lineage: Bacteria > Pseudomonadati > Pseudomonadota > Gammaproteobacteria > Enterobacterales > Enterobacteriaceae > Citrobacter > Citrobacter sp. Cpo109. Next base: position 26,541 of record NZ_JAOWHQ010000051.1, on the reverse strand, counting down.
TCAGACCGTGACCCGCATTCACCTTCAGGCCAAGGCTTGCAGCAAAAGTCGCCGCTTTGGCGATACGCGCCAGTTCGCTGGCCTGTTCTGCGTCGGTTTTCGCATCGGCGTAACAGCCGGTGTGAATTTCAATAAACGGTGCGCCAACTTCCGCAGCGGCCTTAATCTGCTCTTCATCGGCATCGATAAACAGCGAAACCAGAATGCCTGCGTCCGCCAGACGTTTGCAGGCATCGCGCATCTTGTCACGCTGGCCGGCGACGTCCAGCCCACCTTCAGTGGTAACTTCCTGACGTTTTTCCGGCACCAGGCAGCAAAAATGCGGCTTAGTCTCAACGGCAATCGACAGCATCTCTTCGGTGACGGCCATTTCCAGATTCATGCGCGTATCCAGCGTCTGGCGCAAAATACGTACGTCACGGTCGGTGATATGACGACGGTCTTCACGCAGGTGTACGGTAATACCGTCCGCGCCCGCCTGTTCAACGATAAACGCTGCCTGAACCGGGTCCGGATATGCGGTACCGCGTGCATTACGTAAAGTGGCAATGTGGTCAATGTTGACGCCTAATAGTAATTCGGCCATGACAATCCTCGTTTTTTATTTTCGCTTCGGCATAAACTGCCGGAATAATTCGCGGCTCTTTAAGGGCTTACCACCAAGATACGGCTTTAACGCCATGCGGGTAAAGCGTTTCGCGGCGCGAAGCGTATCAGCATCCGGAAATTCCCGCGATTCGAGTGCTTTCAGATGGCGTCCGGTAAAGGTGGCGTTATCAATCACTACGCTGGCGATAAACCCTTTTTCTTCCCGGTAGCGATAGGTCATGGTGTCGTCTACCGGCTCGCCGCTGCCTGCACAGTGGGTAAAATCGACGCCATACCCCAGATGACCAAGTAAGGCCAGCTCAAAGCGACGCAACGCAGGTTCTGGCGAACCCGTGGCGCCAGCCAGCGCCTGAATACAGTTCAGGTAATCGAAAAAGAGTGCAGAAAAGCGGGTTTCGTATTCGAGTACGCGCGAGATAAGCTCGTTAATATACAAGCCGCTGTACAGCGTGATTCCGCTAAGGGGGAGTGCCAGAGAAACGGCTTCGGCGCTGCGCAAGGTTTTGACCTCGCCACGTCCACCAAAGCGAAGCAACAACGGGGTAAAAGGCTGGAGTGCGCCTTTAAGATTGGAGCGTTTGGAACGTGCGCCTTTAGCCACCAGGCGCACGCGACCCGACTCTTCCGTGAAGACATCCAGCACGAGACTGGTTTCGCTCCAGGGGCGACTATGCAGGACAAAAGCGCGTTGCCATCCTTCCATATACTCGCCGTGTTTCAGAAGATGTGTTTAGACGTCGTCGCCGTAACCGAGGCTACGCAGCGCGCGTTCGTCATCGGCCCAGCCGGATTTCACTTTCACCCACAGTTCGAGGTGAACGGGCGCTTCGAACATCTCCTGCATGTCTTTACGCGCTTCGATGCCGATGGTTTTAATCTTGGCCCCTTTGTTGCCAATAACCATCTTCTTCTGCCCTTCACGTTCGACGAGGATCAGGCCGTTAATGTCGTAGCCGCCGCGTTCGTTAGAGATAAAACGCTCAATCTCCACGGTAACGGAGTACGGCAGTTCAGCACCCAGAAAACGCATCAGCTTTTCACGGATGATTTCAGAGGCCATAAAGCGCTGAGAACGGTCGGTGATGTAATCTTCCGGGAAGTGATGAATAGCTTCCGGCAAATGCTTACGCACGATGCCCGCAACGGTATCGACATTCAAGCCGGTTTCGGCAGAAATCGGTACGATATCAAGGAAGTTCATCTGGCTTGCCAGGAACTGCAGGTGCGGCAGCAGATCGGCTTTTTCCTGAACGTTGTCGACTTTGTTGACGGCCAGAATAACCGGGGCTTTGCCATCACGCAGCTTGTTGAGCACCATTTCGTCGTCCGGCGTCCAGCGGGTGCCTTCGACAACGAAAATAACCAGTTCAACATCACCGATCGAGCTGCTCGCCGCTTTGTTCATCAGGCGGTTAATAGCCCGTTTTTCTTCCATATGCAGACCCGGGGTATCAACATAAATCGCCTGATACGCGCCTTCGGTATGGATGCCAACAATACGGTGACGTGTTGTCTGAGCCTTACGTGAGGTAATAGAAATCTTCTGCCCAAGCAGATTATTCAACAGGGTGGATTTGCCGACGTTCGGGCGACCGACGATAGCAATAAATCCGCAGTAGGTTTTCTCTTCGCTCATTCCAGCTCCAGTTTTTTCAACGCCTGTTCGGCGGCAGCCTGCTCAGCCTTACGACGGCTCGAACCTGTGCCAACCACCGGTTCACTCAGGCCGCTGACCTGGCAGTGGATAGTAAATTCTTGATCGTGCGCTTCACCACGGACCTGCACCACCAAATAAGACGGCAGAGGCAGGTGGCGACCCTGCAAATATTCCTGCAGGCGCGTTTTCGGATCTTTTTGTTTGTCGCCTGGGCTAATTTCATCCAGACGAGTTTGATACCAGTTAAGGATCAATTGCTCAACGGTTTGAATATCGCTGTCGAGGAAGACGCCGCCGATCAAAGCTTCAACGGTATCCGCCAGGATTGATTCACGACGGAAGCCGCCGCTTTTCAGCTCACCAGGCCCCAAACGTAAACATTCACCGAGGTCAAACTCACGGGCTAATTCTGCCAGCGTATTGCCGCGAACCAGCGTCGCGCGCATGCGACTCATATCACCTTCATCCACACGCGGGAAACGGTGATACAGCGCATTAGCGATAACAAAGCTCAAAATAGAGTCGCCTAAAAATTCTAAACGCTCGTTATGTTTGCTGCTGGCGCTCCGGTGAGTTAATGCCTGCTGCAACAGCTCCTGATGATTAAAAGTGTAGCCCAGCTTCCGTTGAAGCCGATTAATTACGATGGGGTTCATGCGATACCAATAAATGAATGCGTCAACAATTCAGCACACGAAACAGACCTGATATACGCACTTCGCTGAGCCATCCGGCTTCGCCTGCATGCTTTTGTATACAAACCAACGCTGTTTCGTGTGCCGTGGCAACCTGTCGGTGCCAACCTAAAACTTCGGGGGAATATTCTATACACAACGACAAGGGATGTCGTTAGTCTGCGGGAATTTATCCGAGAAATAATTCACGCTGCCGCCGTAATGACGACAACGTGAACAATTATCGGTGATTAGTGAATGCCACCAATACGGCTTAAACGCACACCGGTCGGCCATTCACCTTCTTGCTTATCGAAACTCATCCAGATAGCGGTCGCTTTACCAACCAGATTCGCTTCCGGTACAAATCCCCAGTAACGGCTGTCCGCGCTGTTATCACGGTTATCACCCATCATGAAGTAGTGTCCCGGCGGAACGATCCAGGTTGCCAACGGCTGACCAGGTTGACGGTAATACATCCCCACCTGATCCTGCGCAATCGGCACGGTCAGAATGCGGTGCGTAACCTCACCCAGCGTTTCTTTACGCTCAGAAAGGCGAATACCGTTCTCTTTCGTTTCGTTCAGCGGAACTTCAAAGAAGCCGCTGGTCGCTTCACCGCCGTTACGACGAGCAAAGGTCTGTACAAAATCACTTGGCTGAACATCAGAGTACGTTACCGGCAACGCGTTTTCACACGCCTGACCGGAACGGCATCCTGGCTGAATAGTCACCTCTTTCGCCACTGGATCGTACGTTACTTTGTCTCCCGGTAAACCGACAGCACGTTTAATGTAGTCCAGACGCGGGTCTTCCGGGTATTTAAACACCACAATATCACCGCGTTTCGGATGACCGGTTTCGATCAACGTTTTCTGGTAAATCGGATCTTTAATCCCGTAGGCGAATTTCTCCACCAGGATAAAGTCACCGATAAGCAGCGTCGGCATCATCGAACCTGACGGGATCTGGAATGGTTCATAGATAAATGAACGCACCACCAGCACAATCGCCAGTACCGGGAAAACGGACGCCCCGGTTTCCAGCCAGCCTGGCTTAGGTGCCACTTTTTTCAGCGTAGCTTTATCCAGTGAATCACCTGCAGCAGCTTGCGCTGCTGCCTGACGCTCCCGGCGCTTTGGCGCGAAGATGAATTTATCTACGCACCATAAAATGCCCGTCACCAGTGTGGCAATCACCAGAATCAGGGCAAACATGTTCGCCATGCCAACTCCTTAAGATTATTTGCTGTCTTTACCGACATGCAGAATGGCGAGGAACGCTTCCTGCGGCAGTTCGACGTTACCGATCTGCTTCATGCGCTTTTTACCCTCTTTCTGTTTTTGCAGCAGCTTTTTCTTACGGCTGATATCGCCACCGTAGCATTTCGCCAGAACGTTTTTACGCAGCTGCTTAACCGTTGAACGCGCGATGATGTGCGTACCAATGGCCGCCTGGATCGCGATATCAAACTGCTGGCGAGGGATCAGATCTTTCATCTTCTCAACCAGTTCACGGCCACGGCTCTGGGAGTTGTCGCGGTGGGTAATCAGCGCCAGCGCATCGACACGTTCGTTGTTGATAAGGACATCAACACGCACCATGTCAGACGCCTGGAAGCGTTTGAAGTTATAGTCCAGCGACGCGTAGCCGCGAGAGGTCGACTTCAGACGGTCAAAGAAATCGAGTACGACTTCCGCCATCGGTATCTCATACGTCAGCGCCACCTGGTTACCGTGGTAAACCATGTTGGTCTGGACGCCACGCTTCTCGATACACAGGGTGATGACGTTGCCAAGGTAAGCCTGCGGCAGCAGCATGTGACACTCAGCGATCGGCTCACGCAGTTCGTAGATGTTGTTCAGCGGCGGCAGCTTGGACGGACTATCGACGTAGATAGTCTCTTTCGCCGTGGTTTCAACTTCGTAGACTACGGTCGGCGCGGTGGTGATCAGATCCAGATCGTATTCACGCTCCAGACGTTCCTGAATGATCTCCATGTGCAGCAGACCAAGGAAGCCACAACGGAAGCCGAAGCCTAGCGCGGTAGAGCTTTCCGGCTCGTAGAACAGGGAGGCGTCGTTCAGGCTCAGCTTGCCAAGCGCGTCACGGAAGTTTTCATAGTCGTCAGAGCTCACCGGGAACAGACCGGCGTAAACCTGCGGCTTCACTTTTTTAAAGCCTGGCAGCGGTTTGTCTGCCGGGTTACGCGCCTGCGTCAGGGTATCACCAACCGGTGCGCCGAGGATGTCTTTAATCGCACAAACCAACCAACCTACCTCGCCGCATTTCAGCTCGGTACGGTCAACTTGTTTTGGCGTGAAGATACCCAGACGGTCGGCGTTATAGACCTGACCGGTGCTCATCACTTTAATTTTGTCGCCTTTACGCATGGTGCCGTTTTTAATACGCACCAGTGACACCACGCCAAGGTAGTTATCGAACCAGGAGTCGATAATCAGCGCCTGTAAGGGGCCTTCCGGATCGCCTTCCGGCGGCGGAATGTCGCGTACCAGACGTTCAAGAACGTCAGTGACGCCAACGCCGGTTTTCGCCGAGCAGCGAACGGCATCCGTCGCATCAATACCGACGATATCTTCGATCTCTTCCGCTACGCGTTCAGGATCGGCGGCTGGCAGATCAATTTTGTTCAGTACCGGTACTACTTCCAGATCCATTTCCATGGCGGTATAGCAGTTAGCCAGGGTCTGCGCTTCAACGCCCTGTCCGGCATCAACCACCAGCAATGCGCCTTCACAGGCAGCAAGCGAGCGGGAAACTTCATACGAGAAGTCAACGTGGCCCGGGGTGTCGATAAAGTTAAGCTGATAGGTTTCACCATCAGATGCTTTGAAATCGAGCGTCACGCTCTGCGCTTTGATAGTAATACCGCGCTCACGCTCAAGATCCATCGAGTCGAGAACCTGCGCTTCCATTTCACGGTCAGACAGGCCACCGCAGATCTGGATAATACGGTCAGACAGCGTCGATTTACCGTGGTCGATGTGAGCTATGATTGAAAAGTTACGTATGTTCTTCATATAGTGTAATTATTGTGCCTTACGCCCGCCGGAGCAGGCTCTGAGAAGTCGCTGATCTGAGCTTAACGTCTGTTTAAGTGAAACGCCGCATTCTACACTACAACGCTGAGGCGAGGAAACGTTCATAGAGCAAGGATAGCGGGAACTGGAAACAACCTTGCAAAGTCGGTGAAACTTTTGCCGGATGGCGTCATAAACGCCTTATCCGGCCTACGCTTGCATCTGAGCACGCTGTAGGCCTGATAAGCGCAACGCCATCAGGCAAAGATATCACTGCTGGGTTTCGACGCGAATAAGATCGGGTGGGAGAGCAACGTTCAGAATGACCGGCTGCCAGGCTTCGCGTTCAGCAAGCTTACGAGAGTATCCACGAGCAATCAGGAATCCGCCCACGCCCCCCAGCACTGCGCCGCTTAATGCGGCAAGATCGGAACCAAACAGCACCTGGAACAGCGCCGCTAAAAGAAACAGTCCTGCCAACGGAGACATGTAGACCAGCATCGCCGATCCCAGCAGGCTACCTTCGGCAATGCCCAGTTCAACTTTTTGACCAGGGGTCAAGGGTTCGTCGCAGGGCACCACGATGGTGTGTGTGGTCTGTGGCCCCAGTTTGTTCAGCACGCGGCTCCCGCATCCGGCCCGGGAAGCACAGCTGCTACATGATGCTTTAACATCGCAGCTGACCGTCGCCAGACCATTTTGCCAGGAGACGACCGTCGCCCACTCTTTAATCATTGTGCTGCCCTGAACTTGATATTGTCCGCGATACGCTTCGCCGTTTGCGGTGGAAGCTCGCCCACAATCGTAATCTCCGCGTTATCACGCACGCTGGTGCTGACCGTTCTGCGGCCAGTACGCAGCAGTTGATCGGCACTGTTCTGCGTCGCACGGTTTACGTTCACGGAGAAACTAAACAGGCCATCAGAATAAAGGCGTGATTCAATCGGCATGTTATCCATCGTCGGCAGCGGACGTCGACTGCTTGAGACCTCACTGAAACCTTGTGGCAACCACGACGGACTCCAGTTGAAGTTGGTTTTCTCGCCCGCAGGAACAGACAGCAACGGTGGTAAATTCGCTTTTGCTAGTGTCTGCATGCTGTCGCTAACACCGTTATTCACGGTAAAGGAGATCACACGGAACTGTTCCAGCGTTTCGCCATCACGATCGAGGAGATCGACACGCATCGGCAGTTTGGTCTCCGTGTCCATCCAAACGATATAGCTGTAACGGGTGCCGTCACGCGCCACAACGCGGATCACTTCACAGAGGCGATCGGCAATACGGGTGCGGCCTACTGAGATAAAATCATAGTAGGGAGCAAGGCGTTTGAAATCGGTGTAAATCAGGGATGGCAGAGAGTCAACGATATAATCGCCATTCAGCGTAAACGGTTCGAGGCCAGGCTCAAAATAGCTAATTTCGTTGCCGCGTTGCACCACTTCCCGGCGTGGTCCATCCATTTGTAATAGTTGCGCGAGTGGACGGTTATCCTGGCGGGCATGACGATAACGTAGGGATTCAACACCCTGCTTATTGATGCTGACAAATGACAGCTCATAGGTTAGCGACTGGCTGGCCAGATTCATCTGCTGCAACAACGCCCCGGACGCAGGATTGGCCGAGGCGTTTACAGAGAAGAACAGGCTACCAGCCACAAGTGACATGGCAAACCAAAGTTGCTTCATTACTGCGATTGCGTTCCTAAAGTTTGAATTCCTGGCACCTGAACAGCGGCTTGCTGTGTTTGCGCCTGCTCAAACTGAAGCTGTTCAGAGTGCAGTCGACGTTGCAATTCGTAATCCTGCAACATGGCATTAATACGACGACGCTGCTCCTGTACCTGCTGTTGTTGACCGCCGCTGGCCGTCGCGTCAGAAGGTACACCCAAGCTAACCGGACTGGCTTTACCCATCATCGGTAATGTATTAAACACCGGCGTTTCGGGCTGCTGGGACGTTTCAGATTGCCCATTATAGTGCTGGACGCCAACGATAACTGCAAGTGATACGCACGCGGCCACACCCATTTGGGTAAGCTGCGCGGCCCACGGACGCATTTTCTTCCAGAATGGCATTTTCTGCCACTGGTGCGGTGCTGGCTGGGCCTCAGGAATCAATGGCGCCGTCTGACGTACTGGCTCATCCTGGATGGCGGCCATTACGCGGGCGGAAATATCGAAATGGAGAACGTCGGCGGTATCACCTCGCATGGAATCGCGAATCAGGTGATAACTCTCCCAGGTTTTTTGCATTTCCGGGTCGTGAGTTAGCTCTTTGAGTAACTCAGTATCCAGCGTTTCGCCATCCATTAAAGCGGAAAGTTTCTCTTTCTGCATGCCTAATACCTTTTCCAGTATCCCGCTATCGTCAACGCCTGATAAGCGGTTGAACTTTATTATCAATAGCTTCCCTCGCTCGGAAGATACGTGAACGCACCGTACCTACCGGACAATCCATGATAGCGGCTATCTCTTCATAGCTCAGGCCATCCAGCTCCCGCAAGGTTATTGCCATGCGTAAATCTTCCGGGAGGGACTCAATAGTTCGGAAAACTATCTGTCTCAGCTCTTCTGACAACATTAAGTTCTCAGGGTTCGAAATTTCTTTCAGCGCACCGCCACTTTCGTAATTTTCTGCTTCAATCGCATCAATGTCACTGGAAGGTGGACGACGCCCCTGAGCGACCAGGTAATTCTTCGCTGTATTGACTGCAATACGATACAGCCAGGTATAAAAAGCACTATCTCCCCGGAACGAGTCCAGCGCACGATAGGCTTTGATAAATGCTTCTTGTACTACATCGGGTACATCACCCGACGGTACATAGCGAGAAACCAGACTCGCCACCTTATGCTGATAGCGCACTACCAGTAGGTTAAAGGCTTTCTGATCTCCCTTCTGGACCCGTTCTACCAGGACCTGGTCCGTTAACTGCTCGCTCATCCGAGGTAAAGTCTCCCCAAACCAAATTTCCACGCGCTTTCGAAACGCCACTCCATCAGCTTCACTATGAGCAAGCAAATGCTTAGAGTGCTCAAGTTTCGTAAAGTTCCGTTACGCATTGTTTTTTGTTTGTCATGTTGTAGACAGGTCTTATCTCTCATTATAAGTCTACATAACCCGATCAACGCACTATCTGTACAGAAATGCCCATTTCACCGCTTGCAGAGTAACCCAACGGGCACTTTATTTCATCACATAATCTGATGCTAACGGCCTGCTTCACAAAATATTTTTGCCTATTTCGTCCTCGTCATGCTTTTCTTTCATGTTTAGTCATTGCAACACATTTAAAAATAAAACGTGCAGTATCGCGCAATGTGGTGCTATGGTGACCAAACACTGTTTAGTAAATTAAACAAACATCATGAATACGACTCCTGAATTATCCTGTGACGTGCTGATCATTGGCAGCGGGGCTGCCGGACTCTCACTGGCGCTGCGCCTGGCTGAAAAACATCAGGTTATTGTCCTGAGCAAAGGGCCGGTCAGCGAAGGCTCGACATTTTATGCCCAGGGGGGTATTGCCGCGGTTTTCGATGAAACCGACAGTATCGACTCCCACGTTGAAGATACGCTGATTGCCGGGGCCGGGCTGTGCGATCGCCATGCGGTTGAATTTGTCGCCAGCAATGCCCGCACCTGCGTTCAATGGCTTATCGATCAGGGCGTCTTATTCGATACACAGGTTCAGCCTAGCGGCGAAGAGAGCTATCACCTGACCCGTGAAGGCGGTCACAGCCATCGACGCATCCTGCACGCTGCGGATGCTACCGGCAAAGAAGTCGAAACCACCCTCGTCAGCCAGGCACAAAATCACCCCAATATCCGGGTTCTTGAGCGTAGCAACGCCGTCGACCTGATTGTCTCCGATAAAATCGGTCTGCCGGGAACGCGTCGGGTTGTCGGCGCATGGATCTGGAATCGTAATAAAGAAGCCGTCGAAACCTGCCATGCGAAGTCGGTAGTGTTGGCCACCGGCGGCGCATCAAAGGTGTATCAATACACTACCAATCCGGATATTTCCTCGGGTGACGGGATTGCAATGGCCTGGCGCGCAGGATGCCGCGTCGCCAACCTGGAGTTTAACCAGTTTCACCCGACTGCGCTGTATCATCCGCAGGCACGCAATTTTCTGCTGACCGAAGCGCTGCGCGGCGAAGGCGCGCACCTGAAGCGCCCGGACGGTTCACGCTTTATGCCCGATTTTGACGAACGTGGCGAACTGGCTCCCCGCGATATTGTCGCCCGCGCCATTGATCATGAAATGAAGCGCCTTGGTGCAGATTGCATGTTCCTCGATATCAGCCATAAGCCGGAAGAATTTGTTCGTCAGCATTTCCCGATGATTTATGAAAAGTTGCTGGGACTGGGCATTGATTTAACCAAAGAGCCGGTTCCCATCGTGCCTGCCGCGCACTATACCTGCGGCGGTGTGATGGTGGATGACTTTGGCCGTACCGATGTCGACGGGCTGTATGCGATCGGCGAAGTGAGTTACACCGGCCTGCATGGCGCCAACCGGATGGCATCGAACTCATTGCTGGAGTGTCTGGTTTATGGCTGGTCCGCGGCTGAAGATATCGACAGGCGCATGCCTTATGCTCGCGGCGTTAGCACGCTCCCGGGCTGGGATGAAAGCCGGGTAGAAAATCCGGATGAGTTGGTTGTTATCCAGCATAACTGGCATGAGCTGCGGCTGTTTATGTGGGATTACGTCGGTATTGTGCGTACGACCAAGCGCCTGGAGCGCGCTCTGCGCCGTATCACCATGCTGCAACAGGAAATCGACGAGTATTACGCCCATTTCCGCGTGTCGAACAATTTGCTGGAACTGCGTAACCTGGTGCAAGTTGCGGAGCTGATTGTCCGCTGCGCAATGATGCGCAAAGAGAGTCGGGGCCTGCACTACACGCTGGATTACCCAGAACAGCTTCCTGAGTCGGGCCCGTCTATTCTCTCGCCGCTAAGTCATCACATAAACAGGTAAAACGCCTGGGTCAGCGCCGTATAACCTTCAGAGTAACGTTGGTCTGGCCCACGAATCACCAGCCTGTCGCTAAAGCACTCCCCGGCCTGCGGGGAGAATGCCAGCAACACCCGATGCGGTAGCCGGGCTTCCGTTTCTGCTACATCCGTACGTAATCGCAGATGCCAGCCCATACTTAATGCCTGCTGGGTAAACGCGTTCCCAATCTGTTCCGGCAGCACTACACAAAAAAATCCTTCTTCCGTAATGCTGTCCGCCGCCAGCGTAAGCAACGCCTGGTGATCGAGCGAGGTGGTATAACGCGCTTGCTCACGCTGCGGTGTAGCGCATTCCACGCCCTGTTCATAATAGGGAGGATTGCTGATTATCAAATCAAAACGCACGGTCTGACGCGGTACCCACTGTTGCGCATCTTCTGTATGAACACTCACGCGATGCATCCACGGAGATTGTGCGATGTTCTCCTGCGCCTGCTGCGCGGCGTCGACATCAAGCTCCACGGCGTCAATGATGACGTTTTCATCAGTGCGCTGGGCCAGCATCAGCGCCAACAGGCCGCTCCCGGTACCAATATCCAGGATCCTTTTTACGCCCGCAACGGGGGCCCAGGCTCCCAATAAAATGCCGTCTGTTCCGACTTTCATTGCACAGCGATCGTGTGCCACAAAAAACTGCTTAAAAGTAAATCCATTACGTCTCAGTACGGATGTAGACTGGGGCATGAAGAACAACCTTCCTGGAAAAAAAACGATAACATAGGATAAAAACAATACCTGAGAAGGTATATCCATACAAACAGATGAAGATTGCAGCCGTAACGTCTATAATCAGCGCCCCACTCAGAGGTAGAACATGACTGTAACGACTTTTTCCGAACTTGAACTCGATGAAAGCCTTCTGGATGCCCTCCAGGAAAAAGGTTTCACTCGCCCGACCGCCATTCAGGCTGCCGCCATTCCGCCTGCGCTCGATGGCCGTGATGTACTCGGTTCTGCGCCGACAGGCACCGGTAAAACGGCGGCATATTTGCTGCCAGCGTTGCAGCACCTGCTCGACTTCCCGCGCAAGAAATCTGGTCCGCCGCGCATTTTAATCCTGACACCAACGCGCGAACTGGCGATGCAGGTTGCCGAACACGCTCGTGAGCTGGCGAAGAATACGCATCTGGATATCGCTACGATTACCGGCGGCGTGGCTTACATGAACCACATGGAAGTCTTTAGCGAAAACCAGGACATCGTGGTCGCCACCACGGGTCGTCTGCTGCAATACATTAAAGAAGAAAACTTCGACTGCCATGCGGTTGAAACGCTAATTCTCGATGAAGCAGACCGTATGCTGGACATGGGCTTTGCCCAGGACATCGAGCATATCGCCGGTGAAACACGCTGGCGTAAGCAAACCATGCTGTTTTCCGCCACGCTGGAAGGCGATGCGATTAAGGATTTTGCCGAGCGTCTGTTGGAAGACCCGGTCGAAGTCTCAGCGGATCCGTCCACCCGTGAACGCAAGAAGATCCATCAGTTTTACTACCGTGCCGATGACATCGAGCACAAAACTGCCATGCTGATCCACCTGTTAAAACAGCCAGAGGCGACCCGCTCAATTGTTTTCGTACGCAAACGCGAGCGTGTGCACGAACTGGCAGGCTGGCTGCGCCAGGCTGGCATTAATAACTGCTATCTCGAAGGCGAGATGGTGCAGAACAAACGTAACGAAGCGATCAAACGCCTGACCGATGGCCGCGTGAACGTGCTGGTAGCAACCGACGTCGCCGCTCGCGGGATCGATATTCCGGACGTCAGCCACGTGTTTAACTTCGACATGCCGCGCAGTGGCGATGCCTATCTGCACCGTATTGGCCGTACCGGTCGTGCTGGCCGTAAAGGCACTGCGATCTCTTTGGTTGAAGCGCACGACCACCTGCTGCTCGGCAAAGCGAGCCGCTATATTGACGAACCGCTGAAAGCTCGCGTCATTGACGAACTGCGTCCAACCACGCGCGCGCCAAGTGAGAAATCTAACGGTAAGCCATCCAAGAAAGTGCTGGCGAAGCGCGCTGAGAAAAAGGCGAAAGAGAAAGAGAAGCCGCGGGTGAAAAAACGTCACCGTGACGCCAAAAATATCGGCAAACGTCGTAAGCCGAGCGGAGCTGCTACCCAGCAGTCCGACAAAGAGTAAACCAAATGCCGGGCCATTTAGCCCGGCATTTTTTCACGTGATGCAAAACTCTCTTCAATACACTCAAGAAACACCCGCATCGCCGGGCTAACGACTTTTCCGGCATGATAACCACACAATGCCGTAATTAACTCAGGTTGTTCACTGAACGGTAATTCAATCAACTCCCCTGAACGTAACTCCTTCTCGACGGCAAAATGCGGCAAAAAGCTGATCCCAAGATTTGCCGATACGCACTGCTTAATGCTTTCAATGCTCCATAACTCAATGGTATTTTCCAGCGTAATCTGTCGTTTACGCAGTAGCCCCTCGAAGCGTTGTCTGAAAATACATTGCGGCTCATTAATGATAAAACTGCAGGGAATGTGCTGGTTATGCTGAGTAAAATCAACGTGCTGAAGCAGTGGCGAAGCAACTAATGCCAGTGACTGATCGCCAAGCGGTATCAACTCCAGGGCATCGTCATTACCCACCCGATAAAACACCCCCAGATCAACATCATCACTGAGCAACGCATCGCGAATGACATAACAATTGAGCGACTGTAAAGACAACCGCACATGAGGCGCACGTTGTTTAAATCGCTGTAAAACCTGCGGCATTTTATACGCCAGCAGCGTTTCGCCTGTTGCGACACGTAGATCGCCGCTCGGCTGCGCATCCTGATGTGTCGACTGTCGAATCGATGCCATCACGCGCGTCAGGTCATGGATATGCGGCATCAGCCGTTTTCCCTCACTGGTGAGACACATCCGGCGACCAATTTTTTCAAACAACTGCACCGAAAGCTCTTGCTCAAGCTGTTGAATATGAAAGGTAACCGTTGATTGCGTACAGCACAGTTTTTGTGATGCCCGCAGAAATGAGCCCTCTTCCACCACCGTTTTTAGCGTAATAAACCGACGTAAATCCATCCGCACCAACCCATCGAAAATATCGAATTCAGAATGCAAAAACATTCATTTTTTTTAATGTTTTGCCTCGGGTACTGTCTATCAAAACAGAGGAGATAACAAGTGACCCCCATGCTTTTAAGTGCATTCTGGACCTATACATTGATTACCGCGCTAACCCCCGGACCAAACAACATCCTTGCGCTCAGTGCCGCGACGTCACACGGTTTTCGTCAGAGTACACACGTACTGGCCGGAATGAGTCTGGGCTTTTTAATCGTCATGATGATGTGCGCCGGGATTTCATTTTCACTGGCGGTCATGGATCCAGCCATCATCCACTGGCTTAGTTGGGCTGGAGCCGCTTATATCCTGTGGCTGGCGCTGAAGATCGCTACCAGCCCGACCTCGAACGATAGATTGCAGTCAGAGCCGATTAGCTTCTGGGCAAGTTTTGGCTTGCAGTTTGTTAACGTGAAAATCATTTTGTACGGCATTACCGCGTTATCCACGTTTGTATTACCGTACACTCAGGACGCCCACTGGCTGATTGGGGTGAGTATTCTGTTAGCGCTGATAGGCACCTTCGGGAATGCCTGCTGGGCGCTGGCGGGCCATCTTTTTCAGCGCGTTTTTCGCCGTTACGGTCGACAGTTGAATATCATTCTGGCGCTGTTGTTGGTGTATTGCGCGGTGAGGATCTTTTACTAACAGATGCAAAAAAGCGGAAGACGCACTGGCATCTTCCGCTTTTTGATTCTCTGCTAAACGGGGTTATTCCCCGTGAGCCTTACAGGCTCTCAGTAAAGGTACGAGCAATAACGTCGCGCTGCTGTTCTGGGGTCAGAGAGTTGAAACGCACTGCATAACCAGAAACACGGATGGTCAGCTGCGGATATTTTTCCGGATGCTTAACTGCATCTTCCAGCGTTTCGCGACGCAGAACGTTCACGTTCAGGTGCTGACCACCTTCCACGCGGACTTCCGGCTGTACGTCTACCGGTACTTCACGGTATTCGATTTCGCCCAGTTTGCTGACTGCAACGACTTCATCAGCATTGAAACCTGCTTTCGCAACGATGCAGCGTGCTTCGCCTTTTTCGCTGTCCAGCAGCCAGAAAGAGTTCAGCAGGTCGTCGTTTGCAGCTTTAGTAATCTGGATACCTGTAATCATTTGATGCCTCCCCGGCAAAATTATTTGATCTCGGTTGGCCGTCATCCGGCCAATTGGTAAAACCATTGTTGCTTGAATGTATATATACCCCTCACACACCCTTGAATCTTTGATTTAAATCAACAAAAACCACACATGAAAAGTGGTGATAGGTGGATTTTATTGTTTTACATCAACTTACGCCATATGCGCAGCTAAACTTTTTACATAAATTTTCAACTATCTTTAAGGAGTAGACCATTGAGAAACGTACAGAATTTTGCGACGCCGAAAGAAGCAGTTAAGCTAGGGGGATTGAAAATTCGCAGGAGAGCGAGATGGCCACCGAATTAACCTGGCACGATGTGCTGGCTGAAGAGAAACAGCAGCCTTATTTTGTTAACACACTGCATACTGTTGCCGGCGAGCGTCAGTCAGGAATGACAATTTATCCGCCGCAAAAAGATGTGTTTAACGCTTTTCGCTTTACCGAGCTTGGTGACGTGAAAGTTGTCATCCTGGGTCAGGATCCTTACCACGGTCCAGGCCAGGCACACGGTCTCGCGTTCTCTGTCCGCCCCGGCATTGCCACTCCACCCTCATTGCTGAACATGTACAAAGAGCTGGAGGCAACGATTCCAGGTTTCACGCGCCCAACACACGGATATCTGGAAAGCTGGGCACGTCAGGGGGTACTGTTACTCAACACCGTACTCACCGTCCGCGCCGGTCAGGCACATTCTCACGCCAGCCTTGGGTGGGAAACATTTACCGATAAAGTCATCAGTCTGATTAACCAACATCGGGAAGGCGTGGTTTTCCTGCTCTGGGGTTCTCACGCGCAGAAGAAAGGCGCGATTATTGATACGCAGCGTCACCATGTGTTGAAAGCGCCCCACCCATCACCGCTCTCTGCGCATCGCGGTTTCTTTGGCTGCAATCACTTTGTACTGGCGAATGAATGGCTGGAACAACGAGGTGAAAAGCCAATTGACTGGATGCCGATATTACCCGCAGAAAGCGAGTAAAAAAATGCCAGCGATTCGCTGGCATTTTATTATCAGGCTTTGTTCTGACGCCACCACTCCGCGAGCAGCACGCCTGTTGCCACAGAAACGTTGAGCGTTTCTACCTTGCCAGTGCCGTCAATTGCAACGCACAGATCGTCGGCTGAGCATGCTGCTTCTGGCAGAGCTTCACGCTCACGCCCTAATACCAGCACCATTTTTTCCGGCAGCGTGGTAGTAAACAGCGGTTTGCCTTTCCCGCTTGAGGTCATCACAACCGTGTAACCCGCCTGGCGGAAGTCGTCCAGCACATCAACAATGCTGTCGCCGGTAATCGGCTGAACGTGCTCAGCTCCGCCTTCAGCGGTACGGATGGCCGCACCTGATTCCAGCAGCGCCGCATCCTGAACCACTACGCCTTTCACACCGAAGTGCGCGCAGCTACGCATCATGCCGCCCAGGTTATGGGGGTTAGCGATATCTTCCAGTGCCAGCACGCAATCCTGCGCCCCTGCCTGACCGACCCATTGCTTAACGGTAGTACCGTTACGTTTTTTGATCAGGAAACAAACGCCGCCATGGTGTTCGGTGCCAGAGGCTTTCGCCAGCTCGGCTTCGTCAACCACGTGATAGGCTTTGCGGTTTGCCGCCATCCAGCGTAATGCTTCTTTAAAGCGCGGGGTTACGCTCTGAACAAACCAGGCGCGAACGATGGCGTCCGGGCGACTCTGGAACAGAGCCTGGCAGGCATTCTCACCGTAAACGCGGGTTTCTTCCGCGCGCTGACGGCGTAATACTTCAGGATCGATAAAGCTCTTACCGCTAATACCGCCGTGATCGGCTTTATCCGCTGCGTCATCATTCGGTGCGCGGGACACGGTACGCCACGGTGAATCTTCACGTCTGCGGTCACGTTCTACATCGCGGTCACGACCACGTTCACGACCGCGTTCGCTGTTCGGACCCTTTCGGTCATCACGGGCAGGGCGACGACCGCCTTCGGCTCGGGAAGTACCGGGGCGACCACCGCCTTTGCCAGTACGTGGATTTTGGGTGCGTTTATCCGAGTCATCGTCACTGCGGACGTACATCACTTTGACCTTGCCGTTTTTGTTCTTCAGTTCGTCGCTCATGTTTTTCTCCACCTGCTCTGCGCGAAGCGCGCAGATTACCCGATGTGCACGTCGTTAGCCATTATTTCATTTAAAAGCTAAGGACTATTGTACTCATTGAATAAAACGCATTGTTGTTTAGAACAGACTCCCCGATAATATGTAACATAATAGAAACATACTGGCGTTCCTGCCGTGAAGTCCACTCCACTCATCCAGAGGTTAGTTATGAATACCGTTTGTACCAGCTGCCAGGCTATCAACCGCATCCCTGACAATCGTGTCCAGGAAGCGGCTAAATGCGGACGCTGTGGTCACGACCTGTTTGATGGGGAGGTGATCAATGCGACCGGTGAGACACTGGATAAACTGTTAAAAGACGATCTCCCGGTGGTCGTTGACTTTTGGGCCCCCTGGTGTGGTCCATGTCGTAACTTCGCCCCGATTTTTGAAGATGTCGCGGAAGAGCGTAGCGGTAAAGTGCGTTTTGTTAAAGTGAATACGGAAGCCGAGCGAGAACTCAGCGCCCGTTTCGGTATCCGCAGCATTCCGACCATTATGATTTTCAAAAAAGGGGAAATCGTCGACATGCTTAACGGCGCTGTACCAAAAGCCCCGTTTGATAGCTGGCTTAACGAATCATTATAATCTCTACGGGACGCATCTTGTGCCCCGTTTTCACCTCTGCGACAATAGCGTTTTTCAACGTGTTTACCCATGACCGATAACGCTGTTCTTCAGTTACGCGCTGAGCGCCTCGCGCGCGCCACGCGTCCTTTCCTTGCCCGAGGTAATCGCGTTCGCCGATGTCAGCGCTGCCTGCTGCCACAGAAACTCTGCTTGTGCGCAACGCTGGCACCCTCTGAGGCAAAAAGTCGCTTTTGTCTGGTGATGTTTGATACCGAGCCGATGAAGCCCAGCAACACGGGGCGTTTGATTGCTGATATTCTGCCCGATACCACGGCTTTTCAGTGGTCACGCACCGAGCCGCCGCAGGCGCTGCTGGAACTGGTGAAAAATCCGGATTACCAGCCGATGGTTGTATTCCCGGCCTCCTATGCTGGTGAAGAGCGTGAAGTGATTTTCACGCCACCAGCCGGTAAGCCCCCATTGTTTATCATGCTCGACGGCACCTGGCCTGAGGCGCGTAAAATGTTCCGCAAAAGCCCGTACCTCGATAACCTGCCGGTGATCTCCGTTGATTTATCACGCCTTTCTGCTTACCACCTGCGTGGCGTTCACGCTGAAGGGCAATATTGCACTGCCGAAGTGGCCATCGCCTTGTTGGATCTGGCGGGAGATACGCAAGCCGCTGAAGGGTTAAGCGATCATTTCACTCGCTTTAAAACCCGCTACCTGGCAGGAAAAACTCAACATCAGGGAAGCGTCACAGCAGATTCATCAGAAAACGTTTAAAATCATTCGGTCACTGGTGTCATTAAGGAAGCCGATATGAGTCAGCGTGGCCTGGAAGCACTACTGCGACCGAAATCCATTGCGGTGATTGGGGCGTCAATGAAGCCTAATCGCGCGGGTTACCTGATGATGCGTAACCTGCTTGCCGGCGGTTTCAATGGACCTGTTTTACCGGTGACGCCCGCATGGAAAGCGGTATTGGGCGTACTGGCGTGGCCCAATATCAACAGCCTGCCTTTTAGCCCGGATCTCGCTGTGTTGTGCACCAATGCCAGCCGTAACCTGGCGTTACTCGAAGCGCTTGGCGAGAAAGGCTGTAAAACCTGCATTATTCTCTCAGCTCCCGCGGCGCAGCACGCAGAGCTACTGGCCTGCGCATCACGCTACAACATACGTTTGCTGGGCCCCAACAGCCTGGGACTTCTCGCGCCCTGGCAAGGACTTAACGCCAGCTTTTCCCCCGTTCCGATTAAGCGCGGCAAGCTGGCTTTTATCTCTCAATCCGCCGCCGTATCCAACACCATTCTCGACTGGGCACAGCAGAGAGAAATGGGCTTTTCTTACTTTATCGCGCTGGGTGATAGCCTGGATATTGACGTTGATGAGCTGCTGGATTACCTGGCGCGCGACAGCAAAACCAGCGCGATATTGCTGTATCTCGAGCATTTAAGTGATGCCCGACGCTTTGTTTCCGCCGCCCGCAGCGCCTCGCGCAATAAACCTATTCTGGTGATTAAGAGCGGCCGTAGTCCAGCGGCGCAGCGTTTACTGCATACCAGCGCCGGGATGGACCCCGCGTGGGACGCCGCTATTCAGCGCGCCGGTTTACTACGCGTACAAGACACCCACGAGCTGTTCTCGGCGGTCGAAACCCTGAGCCACATGCGCCCGCTGCGTGGCGACAGGCTGATGATCATCAGCAATGGGGCCGCGCCTGCCGCACTGGCATTAGATGAACTGTGGTCAAAAAATGGCAAGTTGGCGACGTTGAGTGAAGACACCTGCCAGAAATTACGCGATGCCTTGCCTGAACATGTTGATATCGCCAACCCGCTGGATCTGCGTGATGACGCCAGCAGCGAACACTACGTTAAGACGCTGGATATTTTGCTTGCCAGCCAGGATTTCGACGCGTTGATGGTGATTCATTCCCCCAGCGCAGCCGCTCCCGGAACCGAAAGCGCACAGGCATTGATTGAAGCGGTAAAGCATCACCCCCGAGGAAAATTCGTCTCGTTACTGACCAACTGGTGCGGAGAGTTTTCCTCTCAGGAAGCCCGCAGACTGTTTAGTGAAGCCGGACTGCCCACCTACCGCACGCCGGAAGGTACCATCACCGCATTTATGCATATGGTGGAGTATCGGCGAAACCAGAAGCAGCTACGAGAAACGCCTGCGCTGCCTGACAGCCTGACCTCCAACACCGCCGAAGCGCATAATCTGTTACAGCGGGCGATTGCTGAAGGAGCCACATCGCTTGATACCCACGAAGTGCAGCCGATTTTACAGGCTTATGGCTTACACACGCTGCCAACGTGGATCGCCAGCGACAGCGCGGAAGCGGTACACATCGCGGAGCAAATCGGCTACCCGGTGGCGCTCAAGCTGCGTTCTCCTGATATCCCGCATAAGTCGGAAGTTCAAGGGGTAATGCTCTACCTGCGTACAGCAACAGAAGTGCAGCAGGCTGCCAATGCAATTTTCGATCGGGTAAAAATGGCCTGGCCGCAGGCACGCATTCACGGTTTATTAGTACAAAGTATGGCGAATCGCGCTGGTGCTCAGGAACTTCGCGTCGTCGTTGAACACGACCCGGTATTTGGCCCGTTGATTATGCTGGGTGAAGGTGGTGTTGAGTGGCGACCGGAAGATCAAGCCGTGGTGGCATTGCCGCCATTGAACATGAATCTGGCGCGTTATCTGGTGATCCAGGGGATCAAAAATAAAAAGATCCGCGCGCGCAGTGCACTGCGCCCATTGGATATCGCCGGGTTGAGCCAGCTTCTGGTGCAGGTCTCCAACCTGATCGTCGACTGTCCGGAAATTCAGCGTCTGGATATTCATCCGCTGCTGGCCTCGGCCGGAGAATTTACCGCGCTGGACGTTACGCTGGATATTGCCCCTTTCACGGGCGATAACGAAAGCAGACTGGCTGTACGTCCCTACCCTCATCAGCTTGAAGAGTGGGTGGAGTTGAAGAACGGCGAGCGCTGTCTGTTCCGCCCCATTTTGCCGGAGGATGAACCTCATCTTCAGCAGTTCATTTCTCAGGTGACAAAAGAAGATCTTTATTATCGCTATTTCAGTGAGATCAACGAATTTACCCACGAAGATTTAGCCAATATGACGCAGATCGACTACGATCGGGAAATGGCCTTTGTTGCGGTGCGTTGTAAAGATAATCACGAAGAGATCCTCGGCGTAACGCGAGCGATCTCGGATCCTGATAACGTAGACGCTGAGTTTGCCGTACTGGTTCGTTCCGATCTCAAAGGGCTTGGACTGGGTCGCCGATTGATGGAAAAATTAATTGCCTATACTCGAGATCACGGACTTATACGTTTGAATGGTATTACGATGCCGAACAATCGTGGGATGGTCGCCCTGGCCCGAAAACTCGGGTTTGTTGTTGACGTCCAGCTCGAAGAGGGAATTGTTGGGCTAACGCTTAATCTGGCCCAATGTGAGGAATCGTGAGTAAGGTACTGGAAATGTTGACCACATTAATGGGTACTGGTGGTATCATTGCCCGCTTATGTCGTCTGCATAGCACAGAGGACCCTTCAATGAACAGAGAAGAAATGCACTGTGATGTTGTCAAAATTTAAGCGTAATAAACATCAACAACACCTTGCCCAACTACCCAAGATTTCTCAGTCAGTTGATGATGTAGATTTCTTTTATGCTCCCGCTAATTTCAGGGAGACTCTGCTGGAAAAAATAGCCAGCGCGACGCGACGGATCTGCATTATTGCGCTGTACCTGGAACAGGATGACGGTGGTAAAGGCATACTTGACGCTCTCTATGCGGCAAAACGGCAGCGTCCTGAGCTGGATGTCCGGGTGCTTGTCGACTGGCACCGAGCCCAGCGCGGTCGTATTGGTGCTGCGGCATCCAATACCAATGCTGATTGGTATTGCCGAATG
Source organism: Citrobacter sp. Cpo109 (assembly GCF_030332565.1). Classification (NCBI taxonomy): domain Bacteria; kingdom Pseudomonadati; phylum Pseudomonadota; class Gammaproteobacteria; order Enterobacterales; family Enterobacteriaceae; genus Citrobacter; species Citrobacter sp. Cpo109. Next base: position 4,659 of record NZ_JAOWHQ010000051.1, on the reverse strand, counting down.
GCGCAAGAAAACCCTGGTATAGATATTCCTGTCTACGGTGTCCCGATTAACACCCGTGAAGCGCTTGGCGTCCTGCATTTCAAAGGCTTTATCATTGATGACAGCGTCCTGTACAGCGGGGCCAGTCTGAACGATGTTTACCTGCATCAGCATGATAAATATCGCTATGACCGTTATCAGTTGATTCGCAACGCGCAAATGGCCGATATCATGTTCGATTGGGTGACGCAAAACCTGATGAACGGTCGCGGCGTTAACCGTCTTGATGATATCAACCGCCCTAAAAGCCCAGAAATTAAAAACGACATCCGCCTGTACCGTCAGGAACTGCGCGATGCGTCATTCCATTTTCAGGGTGATGCTGATAACGAACAGCTTTCGGTTACGCCTCTGGTGGGCCTTGGGAAATCCAGTCTGTTAAATAAGACCATTTTCCATCTTATGCCCTGCGCGGAGCACAAGCTTACAATCTGTACCCCTTATTTCAACCTTCCCGCCATACTGGTGCGCAATATCATTCAACTGCTGCGTGAAGGGAAAAAGGTTGAAATCATTGTCGGTGATAAAACCGCCAACGACTTTTTCATCCCGGAAGATGAGCCATTCAAGATCATCGGTGCGCTGCCTTATCTGTATGAAATCAATCTGCGCCGTTTCTTGAGCAGATTGCAGTATTACGTGAATACCGACCAGCTGGTCGTACGCCTATGGAAAGATGATGACAACACCTATCATCTGAAAGGTATGTGGGTTGATGATAAATGGATGCTGCTCACCGGCAACAACCTTAACCCTCGCGCCTGGCGTCTGGATCTGGAAAACGCCATCCTTATTCACGATCCTAAGCAAGAGCTCACCCCTCAGCGCGATAAAGAGCTGGAGCTTATCCGTACGCATACTACCGTCGTTAAGCACTATCGCGACCTGCAAAGCATTGCTGACTATCCAGTCAAAGTGCGTAAGCTCATCCGTCGACTACGCCGTATTCGTATCGACAGATTAATTAGCCGTATTCTGTAATCAAGACCCCGTCCAGTGACGGGGTTTTTCATATGGAGGCAACGGTGCGCCTGTTCATTCTTACCAGTATCCTTGCCATTTCGGGCTGCAGCCATATGGCTAACGACCAGTGGAGCGGGCAAGACAAAGCTCAACACTTCATCGCCTCCGCCATGCTTGCCGCAGCCGGCAATGAATATGCCCAACATCAGGGCAACAGCCGCGATCGCAGTGCGGCTATCGGCCTGATGTTCTCAGTCAGCCTGGGTGCGTCAAAAGAGCTGTGGGACAGCCGTCCCGCTGGGAGCGGCAGGAGCTGGAAGGACTTCGCCTGGGATGTTGCAGGCGCATCTACCGGCTATGCGGTCTGGCAACTGGCACATTACTAGAGGCGCAGACCTTTCCCTTTCCCATGCAGCATTAGCGATACTAAAAACGCAACGACTGCCAGCGCAGTGACGTACCAGAAGAATGTCGTTTCCATACCGACAGACTTCAGGGACAACGCGACATATTCGGCTGAACCGCCAAACAACGCATTGGCCACCGCATAAGATAAGCCGACCCCCAGAGCGCGCACCTGCGCCGGGAACATTTCGGCCTTCAGAATACCGCTAATTGACGTATAGAAACTGACGATTAACAGAGCACACATCACCAGAGCAAACGCCATATACGGGGATGTTACGCTTTGCAATGCTGTCAGAATGGGAACAGTGAAAATCGCGGCCAACGCGCCAAAACACAGCATTGAAGTACGTCGGCCAATTTTATCAGACAAGGCGCCGAACAGCGGTTGTACCAGCATGAACACACACAGTGCCGCCGTCATAATCCCGCTGGCTACGTTGGCATGCATACCGGCTGTGTTAACCAGGTACTTCTGCATATAGGTTGTGAACGTATAAAAACACAATGATCCCGCGGCGGTAAAACCAAGCACCATGACAAAAGCTTTGCGATTACGCCACAGACCTTTCAGAGAGCCCGCTTCTTTCAGCGCACGAACGTCCTGTTTCGAGGTTTCATCCAGTTGGCGACGCAGCCATAGCGCAACAATAGCCAGCACGGCGCCCAACGCAAATGGAATACGCCAACCCCATTCTCTGAGCGCTGAGTCTTCTAACGTGTGCTGTAATATGACCACAACCAGCAATGCCAGTAACTGTCCGCCGATTAACGTTACGTACTGGAATGAAGCATAAAAACCTTTCTTACCTTCAACGGCGACTTCACTCATATAGGTCGCGCTGGTTCCGTATTCACCACCGACAGATAACCCCTGGAATAGCCTGGCCAGCAGTAATAGCGCAGGCGCCCAGGTACCGATAGTTTCATATCCCGGTAGACAAGCGATCACCAACGATCCCATGCACATCATGCAAACGGACAGCAACATGGACTTTTTACGCCCGTGCTTATCTGCGATACGGCCAAACAGCCAGCCTCCAATTGGTCGCATCAAGAAGCCAGCGGCAAAAACGCCGGCGGTTTGTAAGAGTTGTGTGGTGGTGTTTCCGGAGGGAAAAAAGATATGAGCGAAATAGAGAGAGCAGAAAGAGTAGATATAGAAATCAAACCATTCGACCAGATTTCCTGATGATGCTCCGACAATCGCCCATATACGACGACGGGTATCGCCGTCTGACAGCGCCCCGTTCTCAGTTACACTACTATCAGCCATTAGAATTGTACCCCTGCCAACGATCGCGTGAATTTATCAATGATGGTTGTGTGTTTTTTAGTGAATAGAATGTTATATAATTGTTATATCTTATTGTGCGGTAAAGATCACGATTTTAATTAGCAGAGAAAGGATTCAGATATGGTCGAGGGAGAGATCCGTGTAGTAGATCGAGACAGTGTGCTTTTGTTGGTCGATTAAGGCTGTTACGTCGAATCCGGCAATGTACCGCCGCGTTGCCTGATACGCTGCGCTTATCAGGCCTACAAAATACATTCAGCCCAGCCCCTGCAGGCCGGATAAGGCGGCACGCCGCATCCGGCGGTTTTCATCCCGCACAGACGCAAAAAAGCCCATCCGGCAGGATGGGCTTCTTCACTTTAATTAATGCCTGGCAGTTCCCTACTCTCGCATGGGGAGACCCCACACTACCATCGGCGCTACGGCGTTTCACTTCTGAGTTCGGCATGGGGTCAGGTGGGACCACCGCGCTACAGCCGCCAGGCAAATTCTGTTTATCAACACGCTTTTGCATGTCAATCTAATCTGTAATCAGGCTGAATATTGTCTCTGTCTTTCGCCAAAACATCTTCGGCGTTGTAAGGTTAAGCCTCACGGTTCATTAGTATCGGTTAGCTCAATGTATCGCTACACTTACACACCCGACCTATCAACGTCATCGTCTTTAACGTTCCTTCAGGACTCTCAAGGAGTCAGGGAGAACTCATCTCGGGGCAAGTTTCGTGCTTAGATGCTTTCAGCACTTATCTCTTCCGCATTTAGCTACCGGGCAATGCCATTGGCATGACAACCCGAACACCAGTGATGCGTCCACTCCGGTCCTCTCGTACTAGGAGCAGCCCCCCTCAATTCTCCAGCGCCCACGGCAGATAGGGACCGAACTGTCTCACGACGTTCTAAACCCAGCTCGCGTACCACTTTAAATGGCGAACAGCCATACCCTTGGGACCTACTTCAGCCCCAGGATGTGATGAGCCGACATCGAGGTGCCAAACACCGCCGTCGATATGAACTCTTGGGCGGTATCAGCCTGTTATCCCCGGAGTACCTTTTATCCGTTGAGCGATGGCCCTTCCATTCAGAACCACCGGATCACTAAGACCTGCTTTCGCACCTGCTCGAGCCGTCACTCTCGCAGTCAAGCTAGCTTATGCCTTTGCACTAACCTCCTGATGTCCGACCAGGATTAGCTAACCTTCGTGCTCCTCCGTTACTCTTTAGGAGGAGACCGCCCCAGTCAAACTACCCACCAGACACTGTCCGCAACCCGGATCACGGGTCTACGTTAGAACACCAGCCATTAAAGGGTGGTATTTCAAGGATGGCTCCATGCAGACTGGCGTCCACACTTCAAAGCCTCCCACCTATCCTACACATCAAGGACCAGTGTTCAGTGTCAAGCTATAGTAAAGGTTCACGGGGTCTTTCCGTCTTGCCGCGGGTACACTGCATCTTCACAGCGAGTTCAATTTCACTGAGTCTCGGGTGGAGACAGCCTGGCCATCATTACGCCATTCGTGCAGGTCGGAACTTACCCGACAAGGAATTTCGCTACCTTAGGACCGTTATAGTTACGGCCGCCGTTTACCGGGGCTTCGATCAAGAGCTTCTCCTTACGGATAACCCCATCAATTAACCTTCCGGCACCGGGCAGGCGTCACACCGTATACGTCCACTTTCGTGTTTGCACAGTGCTGTGTTTTTAATAAACAGTTGCAGCCAGCTGGTATCTTCGACTGATTTCAGCTCCATGGGTAAACCACTTCACCTACATATCAGCGTGCCTTCTCCCGAAGTTACGGCACCATTTTGCCTAGTTCCTTCACCCGAGTTCTCTCAAGCGCCTTGGTATTCTCTACCTGACCACCTGTGTCGGTTTGGGGTACGATTTCGTGTTACCTGATGCTTAGAGGCTTTTCCTGGAAGCAGGGCATTTGTTACTTCAGCACCGTAGT
>NZ_JAOWHQ010000050.1:0-50040 GCF_030332565.1 Citrobacter sp. Cpo109 | reverse complement strand
AACGTTTAAGAAAATGCTGTTTTCCCGTCTGGCTGGCATTATTTGGGCTTTTGCATAAGGGAAAACAAATGTTAGTCGGCTATGTGCGCGTATCAACAAGTGAGCAAAACACAGCGCTGCAGCGTGATGCACTGGAACGCTCAGGATGTGAGCTAATTTTTGAAGACAAAATGAGCGGAAAAACAGCAGACAGGCCAGGGCTAAAAAGATTGCTCAGGACGTTGTCAGAGGGAGACACGCTGGTTGTATGGAAGCTCGACAGGCTGGGAAGAAGCATGCGACACCTTGTTACCCTGATAGAAGAACTCCGGCAGCGCGGAGTTAATTTCCGTAGTCTGACTGACAGCATAGACACCAGTACGCCAATGGGGCGGTTTTTCTTTCACGTTATGGGGGCACTGGCGGAGATGGAACGCGAGCTGATAGTGGAACGAACCCGTGCGGGACTGGAAGCGGCAAGAGCTAAAGGCAGGATTGGAGGGCGAAGACCAAAACTGACGCCAGAGCAATGGGCACAGGCTGGCAGGTTACTTGCTGCAGGTGAAACACGGCAGCGGGTTGCTTTAATTTTTGATGTGGGGATCTCGACATTATACCGCAAATATCCTGCGACATTGTGTGATTAACAGGACAACGCCGCGCAGCTGTCTGCGTGACGTAATCAATACAACATAGGGCGAAGCCTATTCCAATCAGGAGGTTCGCCGCTATGGCTCAGGATTACCACCACGGGGTGCGCGTTGTTGAAGTCAACGAGGGCACCCGATCTATCACCACGGTGAGCACCGCTATCGTGGGCATGGTCTGCACCGGCGATGATGCTGATGCGTCCGTATTCCCTCTCAATAAGCCGGTTCTGCTGACGGATGTGCTGGAGGCCAGCGGTAAAGCAGGCGAGTCCGGCACGCTGGCTCGTTCGCTGGATGCGATTGCCGACCAGTCAAAACCCGTGACGGTTGTTGTGCGCGTGGCGCAGGGCGAAACCGAAGCGGAAACCACTTCGAATATTATCGGTGGCGTCACGTCCGACGGTAAAAAAACGGGGATGAAAGCGCTGCTTTCTGCGCAGTCGCAACTGAAAGTTAAGCCGCGCATTCTCGGCGTGCCGGGGCATGACACGCAGGCGGTAGCCACTGAGCTGCTGAGTGTGGCGCAGAGTCTGCGCGGTTTTGCTTATCTGTCCGCCTGGGGCTGCAAGACGGTGGAGGAAGCCATTGCTTACCGGGACAATTTCAGCCAGCGAGAAGGGATGCTGATCTGGCCTGATTTCATCAACTTTGACACCGTTCTGAAAGCCGATGCCACGGCTTACGCCTCGGCCCGTGCGCTCGGTCTGCGCGCCAAAATCGACGAACAGACCGGCTGGCACAAAACCCTGTCCAACGTGGGTGTGAATGGCGTCACCGGTATTTCCGCTGATGTGTTCTGGGATCTGCAGGACCCGGCAACGGACGCGGGACTGCTGAACCAGAATGACGTCACCACGCTGATCTGCAAAGACGGCTTCCGCTTCTGGGGTTCCCGCTGCCTCAGTGACGATCCCTTGTTTGCGTTTGAGAACTACACCCGCACGGCGCAGGTGCTGGCTGACACGATTGCAGAGGGGCATATGTGGGCGGTGGATAAGCCACTGAATCCGTCACTGGCCCGCGACATTATCGAAGGTATTCGCGCCAAATTACGCAGCCTGGTAAATCAGGGATACCTCATCGGGGCTGACTGCTGGCTGGATGAGTCAGTGAACGATAAAGACTCCCTGAAAGCCGGGAAGCTCACCATCGACTACGACTACACGCCTGTGCCGCCACTTGAAAATCTGATGCTGCGCCAGCGCATCACCGATCGCTACCTGGTCGATTTTGCCAGCCGTGTCAGTGCATAAGGGGGATACATGGCATTACCACGCAAGTTAAAACACCTGAACCTGTTCAACGACGGGAACAACTGGCAGGGGATCGTTGAGTCCCTGACTCTGCCGAAATTCACCCGCAAGTTTGAGAAGTATCGCGGCGGCGGTATGCCGGGCGCGGTGGATGTGGATATGGGGCTGGATGACGGCGCACTGGACACGGAATTTTCAATCGGCGGCACCGAACTGTTGTTATTCAAGCAGATGGGCAAGGCAACCGTTGATGGCATCCAGCTGCGTTTCACCGGCTCTATTCAGCGTGACGATACCGGCGAAGTTCAGGCCGTTGAGCTGGTTGTGCGCGGGCGTCATAAAGAAGTGGATTCCGGCGAGTGGAAAACCGGCGAGAGCAGCACCACCAAAGTCAGCAGCACCAACAGCTACGCGAAGCTGACCATTAACGGCGAAGTGCTCTATGAGGTTGATCTGGTCAACATGATTGAAATCGTTGACGGCGTGGACCTGATGGAAGCACACCGTAACGCCCTTGGCCTCTGATTTAACTTAACGGCGCGGTGATCCGCGCCAGTATCTGATTAACAGGAAACGAACATGAGCGACAAGCTGACTGAAAAAACCGTACAACTGGATACGCCAGTCATGCGCGGTAAAACCCAAATCACCGAAATTGTGCTGCGTAAGCCTCAGTCTGGTGCGCTGCGCGGCACCCGCCTGCAGGCCATTATGGATATGGACGTGGGGGCCATGATGACAGTGATCCCGCGTATTTCCACCCCGACGCTGACCGCACAGGAAATGGCTGAACTGGACCCCGCCGATCTCACCGCGCTGTCGGTCGAGGTGGTGACTTTTTTGTTGAAGAAGTCGGTGCTTGCCGGTTTACCGACAGCCTGACGATTGATGACCTGGTGGCGGATATCGCCACCATCTTTCACTGGTCGCCGTCCATCACTGACGTTATGCCGCTGACAGAGGTGCTGGAGTGGCGGCACAAAGCGATTCAGAGAAGCGGGGCCAGCGATGAGTGACAATAACCTGCGTCTGCAGGTGATTCTGAATGCGGTTGACAAGCTCACCCGCCCATTTCGATCCGCGCAGGCCAGCTCAAAAAAGCTGGCTGCCGCTATTCAGCAAAGCCGCGCCCGGCTGAAAGAGTTAGATTCTCAGGCGGGCAGAATTGATGGCTTCCGTAAGGCCAGCGCGCAGCTGGCAGTCACAGGTAACAGCCTTAAAGCTGCCCGCGAAGAAGCGGCAAAACTCGCCACGCAGTTTACTGCGACCAACCGCCCGACGGCAGCACAGGCCAGACTGCTTGAGCAGGCTAAAAATCGCGTTACCGATTTACAGGGAAAATATAACGGGCTGCGTCAGTCAGTGCAGCGTCAGCGCCTTGCGCTGAATGAGGCAGGGCTTGATACAAAGAAACTGAGCAGCGCACAGCGTGAGCTACGGCAGAACGCCGATGAAACCAGACTGGCACTGGAGCGACAGCAAAAATCCCTGAAACGCCTGGGTGAACAGCAGGCGAGAATGAATGCGGTTCGTGATCAGTATTCGCGCCGTCTTGAGGTTCGGGATCGTATAGCCGGAGCCGGAGCCACCACCACAGCTGCCGGGCTGGCAATGGGTGCGCCGGTTATGGCTGCAGTGAAAAGCTACGCCAGCATGGAAGATGCCATGAAAGGCGTGGCAAAGCAGGTAAACGGGCTGCGGGACGATAACGGCAACCGTACAAAACAGTTTTATGACATGCAGGATGCCATTAAGGCTGCCAGTGAGCAACTGCCGATGGAGAATGGTGCTATAGACTATGCCGCGCTGGTTGAAGGCGGCGCGCGCATGGGCGTGACCAGCCAGGACGATCCTTACGAAGACCAGAAACGTGACCTGCTGGCCTTTGCATCCACGGCGGCAAAAGCAGCAACGGCCTTTGAGTTGCCCGCCGATGAGCTGGCGGAAGGGCTGGGGAAAATCGCGCAGCTCTATAAAGTGCCGACACGTAATATTGAACAACTGGGCGATGCGCTGAACTACCTGGACGATAACGCCATGTCAAAGGGTGGGGACATTATTAACGTCCTGCAGCGTATGGGGGGCGTGGCTGACCGCCTTGACTTCCGAAAGGCTGCTGCGCTGGGTTCAACATTCCTTTCTCTTGGGGCTGCCCCGGAAATTGCTGCCAGTGCCTCTAATGCCATGGTGCGTGAACTGTCCATTGCCACCATGCAAAGTAAACGCTTCTTTGAAGGTATGAACCTGCTGAAACTCAATCCTGCGGAGATTGAAAAGCAGATGACCACCGATGCCATGGGCACCATTCAGCGGGTTCTGGAGAAGGTCAACAATCTGCCGCAGGATAAACGCCTGTCAGCCATGACAATGATTTTTGGTAAAGAGTTTGGCGATGATGCGGCAAAGCTGGCTAACAACCTGCCGGAGCTGCAGCGTCAGCTGAAACTCACATCAGGCAGTGGTGCTAATGGCTCCATGCAGAAAGAATCCGACATTAACAAGGATTCATTGTCTGCGCAGTGGTTGCTGGTTAAGACCGGCGCGCAGAACGCTTTCAGCAGTCTGGGGGAAACATTGCGTCAGCCGCTGATGGACATTATGGGCATGGTTAAGGGCGTGACCGGGGCGCTGCGTCGCTGGGTGGAGCAGAATCCCGTGCTGGCTGGCACGCTGATGAAAGTGGCGGCGGCTACGGCGGCTGTCACTGTCGGGCTGGGTACACTTGCCGTGGCAGTGGCTGCTGTACTGGGGCCGATTGCGGTGATTCGGTTTGGCCTGTCTGTGCTGGGTGTAAAAACATTACCTTCCGTTGCTGCAGCGGTAACACGTACTGGCGGTGCCCTGTCATGGCTGGCAGGTGCGCCACTTTCCCTGTTGCGTCGGGGTATGGCGTCATCCGGTGGCAGTGTCGGGTTGCTGAGTGCCCCGCTTAATTCCCTGCGTCGCTCAGCCGGAATAGCGGGTAATGCACTGAAAACGGTGGCAGGTGCGCCGCTTGCCGTGTTCCGTGCCGGTATGTCAGGCATCCGTAATATTATCGGTATGGTGATGAACCCGCTGGCGGCGTTGCGGGGTGGGCTGACAGCTACCGGTGGCGTATTGCGTTTTCTTGTTTCTGGTCCGCTGGCATTACTTCGCGGCGCGCTGTTTGGTATTTCCGGCCTGCTGGGTGCGCTGCTCAGTCCGATAGGGCTGGTTGTGGCTGCGCTGGCTGGTGTGGCGCTGGTTGTGTGGAAATACTGGCAGCCCATCAGTGCATTTCTGGGGGGCGTGGTGGAAGGGTTCAAAGCCGCTGCTGCACCCATCAGCGCCGCCTTTGAGCCGCTCAGACCCGTGTTTCAGTGGATTGGTGACAGGGTGCAGGCCTTGTGGGGCTGGTTCAATGATTTGCTGACCCCGGTTAAATCCACTTCCGAAGAACTGAACAGCGCAGCTGCAATGGGGCGCCGGTTTGGTGAGGCGCTGGCGGAAGGTCTGAATAGGGTGATGCACCCGCTGGAGTCTCTTAAATCCGGTGTGTCATGGCTACTGGAAAAGCTCGGTATTGTCAGTAAGGAGGCGGCAAAGGCGAAACTGCCTGCGCAGGTCACGCAGCAGCAATCCGCCACGGTGAACAGTGACGGCAAAGTGGTGCTGCCGCAAGGCGGGTTTCCGGCTTACGCAGGGATGTACGACACGGGCGGGATCATTCCACGCGGGCAGTTTGGCATTGTTGGAGAAAATGGCCCTGAAATTGTGAACGGACCGGCAAATGTCACCAGCAGGCGGCGTACTGCTGCGCTTGCCTCTGTCGTTGCTGGCGTGATGGGGGTAGCTGCGACACCTGCAGAAGCGGCCCCGCTTCATCCGTTCAGTCTGCCTGCGAGGGCATACCAGACGCAGCCAGTGAAGGCTGACAGCCCGCCGTCAGTTATTCGTTATGAGATAAATGCGCCCATTCATATCGTCGCGCAGCCGGGACAGAGTGCGCAGGATATTGCCCGTGAAGTGGCACGCCAGCTTGACGAGCGGGAACGCAGGGCCAGGGCAAAAGCACGCAGCAATTTCAGCGATCAGGGGGGGTATGAATCATGATGATGGTGCTGGGTTTATATGTATTTATGTTGCGCACTGTCCCTTATCAGGAGTTGCAGTATCAGCGCAGCTGGCGACATGCCGCCAACAGCCGGGTGAACCGCCGCCCGTCAACGCAGTTTCTTGGCCCGGATAATGATTCACTGACACTGTCCGGGGTTCTGCTGCCGGAAGTGACCGGAGGCAGGCTGTCATTGCTGGCGCTGGAGTTGATGGCAGAGCAGGGCAAAGCGTGGCCTTTGATTGAAGGCAGCGGAACCATTTACGGCATGTTTGTTATTGAAAGTCTGAGCCAGACAAAGACGGAGTTTTTTGCAAGCGGCATGCCCAGGCGCATTGAGTTTACGATCACCCTCAAACGGGTTGATGAATCGCTGTCTGACATGTTCGGGAGCCTGAGTGACCAGCTCAGCAACCTGCAGGACTCTGCTGCCTCTGCGATTGGGGGGATTAAGAACACGGTAGGAGGATTGCTGCAGTGAACGTTAATTCTGATCTTCTGAATCTGAACAGCAAAAGCCCGGCTTTCAGTATCGTCATTGAAGGTAAGGACGTGACGACCGTGCTGGATACCCGCCTGATGAGTCTGACGCTGACGGATAACCGGGGCTTTGAAGCGGACCAGCTTGATCTGGAGCTGGACGACGCCGACGGGCTGATCGCCCTGCCGCGACGTGGGGCAGTGATTCAGCTGGCACTGGGCTGGAAAGGCCTGCCGCTTTTCCCTAAAGGGACTTTTACTGTGGATGAAATTGAACACAGCGGTGCCCCTGACCGGCTGACCATCCGGGCGCGTAGCGCAGATTTCCGTGAAACTCTCAATACACGGCGCGAAAAATCATGGCATCAGACAACGGTGGGGGAGGTGGTAAAGGAAATAGCCGCCCGGCATAACCTCAAAATGGCGCTGGGTAATGACCTGAAGGATAAGGCGCTGGATCATCTGGACCAGACCAATGAAAGCGATGCAAGTTTTCTGATGAAACTGGCGAGACAGTATGGGGCGATTGCTTCCGTTAAGGACGGGAATCTGCTGTTTATCCGGCAGGGACAGGGAAGAACGGCGAGTGGCAAGCCGCTGCCGGTTATCACCATCACGCGCAAAGCCGGTGACGGTCATCGGTTCACCCTTGCTGATCGTGGTGCCTATACCGGCGTTATTGCCAGCTGGTTGCATACGCGTGAACCCAGGAAAAAAGAGACAACCAGTGTTAAGCGTCGTCGAAAGAAAACCACCACACCCAAAGAGCTGGAAGCAAAACAGGGCGATTATCTGGTGGGAACGGATGAAAACGTGCTGGTTCTTAATCGTACCTACGCCAACCGGAGCAATGCAGAGCGCGCAGCAAAAATGCAGTGGGAACGTCTGCAGCGTGGGGTTGCTTCATTTTCCCTGCAGCTCGCTGAGGGGCGGGCTGATCTCTATACGGAAATGCCGGTGAAGGTTACAGGGTTTAAGCAGCCGATCGATGATGCAGAATGGACCATTACCACCCTGACGCATTCTGTCAGCCCGGATAATGGATTTACGACCAGCATGGAGCTTGAAGTAAAGATTGATGATCTTGAAATTGAATAATTGGTTCTCAATATTGAATAATGCTGTATCATTATTGCGAATACGGCAAGAGTGGTGGGATAACAGCGATGATGAACTGTCCAGAGTGCGGTCATGCAGCACATACCAGAAGCAGCTTTCAGGTATCAGCTACGACAAAAGAACGTTACAACCAGTGCCAAAATATAAATTGTGGCTGTACGTTCGTTACTCATGAAACGTTTGTACGGCACATTATAAAACCGAATCTAATTTCTTCTGCGCCGCCACATCCTGGAAAAGGTGGTCAAGGCCACATGAGTTTCTGAACAGAACCCGCTTTAATGGCGGGTTTTTGTTGCCGCCAGTCCGACACTCTGTCGCCATTTTGCCGCCATTACCAAAAAAAAGGGGCTACGTTTTCACGTAACCCCTTGTTTTATTTGGTGGAGCTGGCGGGAGTTGAACCCGCGTCCGAAATTCCTACATCCTCGGTACTACATGCTTAGTCAGTCTTTACATTCGCCTGGCACCTGCGGACAGACACGCCACTACCAGACTAGCCTGATTAGTTTTAACGCTTCAACCCCAGGCAGGGCCTCCACGCGATCTCTTTTGGGTTTGACCTCTCTTTGATCCCCGTCTTAAGAGCGGAAGCTAGGGAGAGAGGGCTCAGAGCAGGTTATTAAGCTGCTAAAGCGTAGTTTTCGTCGTTTGCGACTATTTTTTTGCGGCTTTTTACGAGGCCAACCGCCCCTCGGCATGCACCTTGGGTTTCGCGAATCCCGTCGAATCCAGAATCAGCCCCAATGTGTTAGAGCAAGTATAACAGACTTGTGACACGCGTGACCAGCCCCCGCAACCCCTAATCCTCAAGGATTTAGCGCTCGCGCAGCGCTTCTTTTGCGCGATTAAACGGTTTGATTAAATAGTCGACGATGGTTTTTTCACCTGTTTTTATATCCACTGTGGCAATCATGCCCGGTACGATGGAGAAATGGTGTCCCAGTTTGTTCTGTAAGAAGTCCTGATGCGTGCGGATAAACACGCGGTAATAGAAGATTTCTGGTTTCACTTTGTCCTGAATGGTGTCCGGAGAGATGGTTTCGACTACGCCTTCCAGGCCGCCGTAAATGGCGTAGTCATAGGCGGTAATCTTCACCAGCGCCCGTTGTCCAGGATGGATGAACGCGATATCACGCGGCGACAAGCGGGTTTCTATCAGCAGATGATCGTCCAGCGGCACAATCTCCATCATCTCGCCGTTGGGCGGGATAACGCCGCCGATGGTGGTGACCTGGATGTTTTTCACAATACCGCGCATCGGCGCGCGTACGGTCAGGCGGGTGACGGAATCCTCGCGTCCTTTTAAAATCGCCGCCAGCATGTCCACTTCGGCGTTAGCTTTTGACAGCGCTTCCCGCGCCTGCACGAAATATTGCGAGCGCAGGTCGGTGATTTTTAATCCCAGATCGCTTTTTTGTCGTTGCAGGCGCAGCACTTCTACGTGGCTGGCAGCACCGCTTTTCTCCAGCCGTTGGGTGATGGCCAGTTCTTTATTTACTGAGACCAGGGCATCTTGCAGTTCCGCCATTGAATCCGCAAGCTGCGCGCGACGGCTTTTATACAGGCGAGTTTCGGAGGCGATGAGATCCGGCCAGGCGCGCAGTGAATCGGGAAAGACCAGCGGCAGATCGTTAACTTCGGCATTAAGCCTTGCGCTGGAAGCCAGTGAGGCGCGATAACGGGCGGCGCTCTCCCCAACGTTGGACTCAGAACGGGTAGGGTCGAGGCGCGCCACAATTTGATTGGCCTGCACTTTATCTCCCTCGCGTATCGTAAGCTCAGCGAGAATGCCGCCATCCAGCGACTGCAAGACTTGCTCTCGCGAGCTGGGGATCACTTTCCCGCTGCCGGTTGAGACTTCATCCAGCTTGCCGAAATATGCCCAGATACCCAGGACGGCAAACAGCAGCGTGCTGAGCAGAATAATGCGGCTGGCCCCGGAAAAACGGTGCTCGCGGCGGATATCGAGGTCGTCCATGGCGGCATCATGCGGATTGGTTTTCATTTTTCCACTCCCGACCGTGAGTTGGGGCGGGTGCCCGACTCGCATTTAATGCCTGCGCTTTCGGGGCATCCATAACCAGTTGGCCTTCTTTTAATACCACCACGCGTTCGACCAGCTCCAGAACCGGTACGCGATGGGTGGCGACAATCAATGTGCGGTTGCCTAGCCACTGGTTCAGGCGCTGAATAAACTCCCGCTCGGTATGTTCATCCAGCGAGGCGCTGGGTTCGTCGAGCAGCACGATATTGGGCGATCGCAGCAGCATTCTTGCCAGCAGGATCGACTGCCGTTGTCCACCGGACAAACCGTTGCCGCCCTCCATAATGGGATGCGCCAGCCCTTTGGCGAGCTGTTTAACGAAGGCTGCCGCGCCGCTGACCTCCAGCGCTTCGAAGATCTGCGCGTCGCTGGCATGCGGCGCGCCGAGGGTCAGGTTCTCGCGCAGGGTGCCGAAAAACAGCCGCGCATTCTGGCTAAGAAAACCGATGTTGCGGCGTAAATCAGCCATATCGATCTGCGCCAGACTCAGGTTGTCGAGCCGGACATCGCCCTGGATAATCTCCACTCCGCCCGCCATGGCCTGCAGTAGGGTTGATTTCCCGGCACCGTTACGCCCGAGAATCGCCACCCGTTCGCCGGGCATGACCTCCAGGCGCGAGATGCGCAGCGGAACGCGTTGATCGTCGCTGTGGTAGCGAAAGTGTGCGTTCTCAAACAGATAATGACCGTGAAAAATCTCCTGATGTACCCGGTCTTCGTCGTACTGCGTTTCGGTGGGAAGTTGCATGATGCTGTCTAATCCTATCTTCGCCGCCTTGACCTGTTGCCAGCGGGCCAGCACGCCGCACAGATTAGCCATTGAGGCAATCATTCTGGAACCGAGCATCGAAGCGGCCACTACGGCACCGGTGGTCATCGTGCCTTCAATGACCATCGGCGCGCCGAACATAATGATGGCGGCGTAGACCAGGCTTTGTACCGACATGCCCCAGCCAATCAGCCCCTGAGTCAGCCTGCGCGTGCGCAGCCCGGACTCTCCGGTAATGCGGATGTAGCTGTTCCACTGCTGTAAAAAGCGGTTTTCAGCCTGCATCAGCTTGATGTCTTCCAGCCCCTGGACGCTTTCGACCAACACTGCGTTGCGCAGGGTGGATTCATGGGCAGCCTGGTTGGCGAGCACCGCCAGCTTCTTCTGTAACAGCAAACCGGGCAGGATCATCAGCAGTGCCGCGACGGGCGCTATCCATGCCAGCGGCGGGGCGATAAAAGCCAGCACCACGATAAACAAAAAGAAAAACGGCAGATCGACAATGGTCGACATGGTCGAGGAGGTGATCATCTCGCGAACCTGTTCCAGCTCGCGCAGTTGAGAAATGAAGCTCCCCGTCGAGCGAGGGACGGCGCTGTTACGCAGGCGCAATGCATGGCTGAATACGCGATCGGAAATGCGCATATCGGCGCGTTTGCCGAGCAGGTCCATTATGTGGGTACGCGCTTCGCGCAGCAAAAAGCCAAACAGCACCGCCACCAGAACGCCAGTGGAGAGAACATACAGCGTTGGATAAGACTGAGCGGGGATCACCCGGTCATAAACCTGCATAGAAAAGATAATCCCGGCGAGCGACAGAACGTTAATCAGAAAGGCGGCAATCATGACCGGCAGGTAAGGGCGGATGTCCTTTAACACCAGTTCGCGCATCCAGTCGGGCTTGAAGCGCGAAATATAGCGGTCTACCCGACTGTCCTTCAGCGCCGACAGCGGGCGCAGCGCGGTAATACTCACGATCTCCGGCAGAAGCTCTGCGACCGTGAGCCGGTTACGCTGGCCCTCTTCGGCGATGATAAACACATCCAGTGCATCTTCGCCGTTGAAATGTTCTATCACCATTAGCTGGCCGTCGCGCAGTTCCGCCACCACCGGCAGACGCCACTGACCGAATACCTGCGTGGCGGTATCCAGCGCATGAAATGACAGTCCCGCCTGACGTGCCAGTTGCGACAGGGCTGTGGCCCGGCTTTTTCCCGCAAACCACGGGGCGTTGGCCTGGATTGCGCCGGGAGAACAGGCCACGCGATAGTGATTGGCAATATGCGTCATCGCCTGCGCCCACTGGCTAAGAGCGTGTTCGCTAATCGCATCTTTTGCATGTGAATCGAGGTCGCTCATAGCTTGATCTCCACCGATTGAATGCTGCGATTATTTAAGGCGAACGCCTGGCGAAGCGAGCCAGTGTTATAGAGGCAGTTCAGCTGGAGCTGGCGCAGCTGGTTTTGAGTCTGGAGTTCGGCAAAACGGGCCTGATACACCTCTTGCTCGGCGTTAAGCACGTCGAGCAGCGGGCGCGAACCGAGGTCCAGATACTGCTGTTGATAAAGCTCGCGCGTTTGTTCACTCAGTCGCTGCTGGCGGCGCAGAATCTGCAGGGCGGTGGCGAGGCTCATTGCCTGGCTGCGGGACTCCAGTAATTTTTGTCGTACTTCGAGTCGGGTGCGCTGGATGGAGTATTGTGCAGACTCTACCGCATGGCTGGCGGCGTTGCGCCTGGCGGTGAGTCCGCCCCCCTGATACAGCGGCATCTCAACTTTTACCCACGTGGAGTACTGGGTTTTGTCGAGCACCTCATGGCTGGGGTATTTGTCGTTGAGATAATGCTGAACCGACGGCTCCAGAGAGATGGTGGGCGTCATCTGCGCGTTGGCGTAATCGAGATTTGCCTGTGCCACATTCGCTTGTGCCCAGGCCGCCAGAACCGCGGGAACCAGTTTATCTTCCGGTTTGACCACATCGCAGCTGCTGTCCAGTTTGGCCGGGAATTCGTTGCTGATGCCGTTAAGTGAGTTCCAGCCGAGGTAACTCATCAATGTGGCCTTACTGCTGTCGAGATTGGCCTGATACTGCGCCAGCTGAGAACGTGCAGACTCGATACGCGCATCGGTTTGCACCACGTCGGACAGCGAGGTTGCCCCTTCATCATTGCGTTGTCGGGTCAGTCGACCAATGTCGTTTAAGGCGGTGAGCTGTTCTTCGGCGGCATCCACCATTTGTTGCCACGTCTGCACCTGGACTATCGCGTTAGCGGTTGCGTGGGCGATGGTATCAATACTGAGTAACACATTCGCCTGCTGTTGTGCGGCTCCGGCGGTCTCGGCGCGGACCTGGCTTGCGACTTTACCGAAGTCGTACAGCATTTGTGACACCGAAATAACCAGCGCCGGGCTAAAGCCGTGGTCGGTATAGGTATTGCTGTAACCGTTATTCATTCCGGCAGAAACCTGCGGGTAATATTTCGATTTCGCCACGTCTATCTGCTCGTTTTGTGAGAGCAGTTTGCCGATCGATTCACGAATAGAAGGATGCCAGCTCACGGCACGACTTACCGCGTCGTTGAGCATCAGGTTGCCGGGGGCGGCAGCGCTCAGCGGCAGATCGGCAACCGCGCCGTCCAGCGAGGGAAGCATCTGGCTGGTGGCCAGTCCTTCCGGCGTAATAATTTGCGGTTCATCTTCGGCATTCACCCGCAGGGTACAGAGCGTTAATGCCAGAAGTAATGCAACAGGCGCGACATTTTTCATAGTTTATCCCTTACAAAATACGGCAGCGACGACTGTTATTGCCCCGGACGTCATGGCATCCGGGGCTGTAGTTATGGCGCTTTAACGCATTGCGTTAACGTCAGGGTACGATGTGATTTTGTTGCACCAGCTCATCGAGCGTGGTGTGTACGTTCTCCAGCGTTATGAGATTGGTTGAGTGATATGTGTTGCCCGTACCGTCGCGGTCGATGGCAATCACCGTGTTGTTACCGCTGGTGGTTACAGTGAGGTAGTTGCCGAGTGTAGCGTTCTGCCCGTTCCAGCCCACCAGCAGGTCGCCGATATCGATTTTGTCACCCTGGGCCAGCGAGAAGTTGGTCCAGGTATCGGTAGCACCATTGCTAATGTTGCCGCCGGTAGCGTCGTTGGCGTTGAGCAGGTGATAAATCAGCGTATCGCCGTAGGCGCTGCCAGTCAGGCGATCGGCATCGACGGTACTCACCACTTGCGGATTCATATTGATGGTCAGCGTAGCGGTATCGGTATGGCCATTCTGGTCGTTAAGGGTGTAGGTAAATGTCTCTTTGGTGACGATGGTGGAGAGCGAGACATCGCTGTTGAGGGCATAGGTGTAATGACCATCAATGCCAATGGTCAGTTTGCCGTACAACCCGTTAATGATGGCGCTGGTCGTGCTACTCAGCGGATCAAGCGTGGCGGTACTGCCGCCCGTGCCGTTCACCGTCAGCAAGGTATGCACGCTGGCAATATGGTCTCCGTCATAAATATTGCCGGTGACGCTGTTCGCTGTGGAAGTCTCGAAGTTTTGCAGGTCGATTATCGTGCCTTTCACGCTGGGGGTGATGGTGATATTCCCCAGCCCCAGCCCCCCGACGCTTCCGGTATAGTCGAGGCGATAGTTGCCGGGGTGCAGTACGATCCCGCTCAAGGCTATATCGATATTGCCGCCAACCAGCAATCCGCCATTGAAAGAGTTACCGGCAATCTTGATGTTGTTGCTGTCATACAGCGCCCAGGTGACGGTCAGCCCGCCCAGCGTCAGACCTGACGCGACGTTAAAATGCAGTATGGCGTTTTGCACCGCCGTTCCCGTAGCGATTTCAATGACGCCAGTACCACTTTTTGAGGTGGGTGAAAGGAGTTGGGCACTCCAGCTGGCGTTCCCGACGCTGTCGTCGGTAAACGACCGGGAAGTATCCGCCTGGGTGGTGACCGCCATCGTGCTGCTGACGTCATTTACTGCATCCAGCGCCTGCGGTGTTGGTTTGATATTCAGCGATGCACTGCCGGTATCGCCGTTTGGCGCTTTGACCTTATACACGAAACTGTCCGGCGTATTGATACCGTCTGCGCCCAGTCCGCTTCTCAGTGTGTAGGTGTAGTTCCCTTTCGCATCAATAGTCAGCGTGCCGTACTGCCCGTTAATGGTGGTAGTGCCCGTTCCGTTTACGGTGACACCGTTAACTTCGGTGATAACGGTATTGGCCGGAGCCGAGTCGTTGACCAGCAGGTTTCCATTGGTTGTCGCACTCAGGCTGTCGACGGCGTAGGTGTGATCGGCCTGGATATTCAGGGTATAGCTGGTCAGCAGCGTCAGACCGCCGGAGGCGTTAAGCAGGAACAGGTAGTCACCGCCAGGCAGGGTGATGGTGTAATCCGTTGAGCTACCTCCTAGCAGCGCCGTGACCCAGTTGGGCTTCACGCGGAACTGCTCATACTGCTGAATGGACTCGTTGAAGCGATAAACATAGAGATCAAAACCGCCAACCGTGACGCCGAGAACGCTGGCCTTGACGGTCAGCGTGCGGGTTGCGCCATCATCCACATTAAATTTGATCGGATTGGTTAAACCGTTAACCAGGCTGACGTCCAGCACATTACCCAGTCCGACGTTGGCGAGGGTGAAGCCGGTTTGCTGTGATGTGCCATGATCAACCGCGATGACCTGCGTCCCGTAAGTCAGCGCAGCTACATCATCTGCCGCGGTTACCGTACTGGTGGTGGGCGCCTGACCGAGCGTTACCACCAGTTTTGCCGAGGAGTGATCGCCGCCATGCGTCAGCGTGTAGGTAAAACTTTCAGAACGGCCATACACCGAGATTGACGTATTGGTCAGGGTATAGGTGTAACTACCGTTCTGATTGATATGCAGGATGCCGTATTTCCCCTGCACATCAATGCCGCCCGCCGGGATGTTCACGACGTTGCCGTTACCGTCGGTGATGGCGGTGACCAGCGTGCCGGAAGGGGCATTATCCTGCCCGTTGGCGGGATCGGTATCGGTGATGATATTCCCGGATTCCGTGGTACCGCCGGTGATGGTCCCTGCGCTGGCTTTTACCACTGAGACATCAAGGCTGGTGTATGCCCCGGTCGCCAGCAGGTTGGTGTTGTAGCTGACCACGCGGTAATCACCGCCAGTCAGTCCGCTGTAATTGAGCGTTACGCCCGAGGCGCCCAAGGTAAGCAGGCTGGCAAAGTTTGGTTTCCCGGTATCCACCACTGTCACCCAGGTATTCAGCGCGGTGTCAAAGCGCTGGATGACGACTTCAAGCGTGTTTAAAAGCGACAGCACCACGCCGGTCGCTGCGGCATTGATCGTAATGGATCCGCTGCCGCCAGAGGCTATGCTGAAATTCACGCTTGCCGTATCGTTCCCCAGCACGTTGGCGACATTTCCCAGCGCATTGACCAACAGGAAACCATAATCGCTTTGATGCTCGGTGCTGACGGTGACATCGGTTTGTAGCGGTAGGCTGGTGACATTGTCTTCAGCCAGCAGCGGCAATACTGGTGCGAGAGCGCTTGTCGGCGATGAGGTATTTCCCGCCGCATCGGTCGCCGTGGCGGACAGCGACTGCCCTTCAATCTGGCGAACCGGCAGGTTGACGCTGTAGACACCGCTGCTGTTGGCGATTGCCGTCACGCTGGTGCCGCCGGGCAGAGAAATGGTGACGGTGCTTCCCGCTTCGGCGACGCCGCTGACGGTACCGCCATCGGCGCTGATCAGGATCGTTGGCGCGGTCGGTGGTGTGGTGTCCACAATTACGCTGAACGAACCGGACAACCCACTTGCGCCGTTGGCGTTGGTTGCCGTGGCGGTAAACGCATGGTTACCTTCGCTGAGTGCACCGGATGGGGTAAAGCTCCAGATCCCGTTACCGTCTGCGGTCGTGAAGCCCATTAGCACGCCGTTGTTGTACAGATTGATGACGGCGTTAGCCTGCGCCGTTCCGCTGAGCGTTGGCAGGGTGTCATTGGTGGTTTTACCGGGAGCGACGGGTCCCATGATAGTGCCGACGTCATCGAGCACGCTGGCAATAACAGGCGCAGGCGGTACGCCGGTAAACGGTGCCAGCACGTTACCCGCCGTACCGATGTTGCCTGCGGCATCCTGTGCGCTGACCAGCAGAGTTTGCCCACTGATTTGCGGTGGGTTCAGAGTGAAGGTGAAATTACCGGAGGCGTTGGCGGTTGCCGTGCCGAGCACCGTTCCGCCGCTGGAGGTAATAATGACCGTGCTGTTTGGTTCGGCAACGCCGGTGAGCGCGGTGCCGTTGGCGTTTACCGCCAGCCCGGTTGGGATACCCGGGGCAACGGTATCGACCACGATCGCTGCCGCAGACGATATGCCACTGGTATTACCCGCACTGTCCGTTGCAGTGATGGTAAACGAGTGGGTACCTTGTGCCAACGCGGTAGTCGGGGTGTAGCTCCAGTTGCCGCTGCCATCCGCCGTTACGCTGGTGACAAAGCTGCCGTTATCATAAATATCAACTCGCGCGTTGGCTTCCGTGATGCCGTTTAACGTTGGGCGCGCGTCGTTGGTCGGCTGATTGCTGCCAATCGGCCCGGTATTTGGCCCAATATCATCAATAATGCTGCTGATTGAAGGCTGCGTCGGCGCCGTGGTGTCAACTACCACGCTAAAGCCTGCCGTCGCGCCGCTGGTGTTGCCCGCCGCATCAGTGGCGGTGACAGTGAAGGTGTGCGATCCATTCGCCAGCGGTGTGGTTGGGGTAAACGACCAACTGTTATTGCTTTGCACCAGCGCGGTACCCAACAGGGTGCTTCCGTCATAGATGCTGATGGTGCTGCCTGCCTCGGCGGTGCCGTTCAGCGTCGGGCGTGCATCGTTGGTCAGCTGTCCGTTGCTGAGCGCTGCATTGAACACGCCGCCTGCGATATCATCCACCACAGAGACCAGCAGCGGGATGGATGGTGCAATGGTGTCGACATTAATCGTAAACCCACCTGAGACAGGACTCACGTTCCCGGCGGCGTCGGTAGCGATGGCGCTAAACACATGCTGACCGTTGCCAAGTGTGGTGGTCAGATATTCCCAGGTGCCGTCTATCGTCGCAGTCACCGTTGCCAGCAGCGCGCCATTATCGTAGATGGCTACCCGGGCACCGGCTTCCGCTGAGCCGCTGAGTACGGGGCGGGTGTCGTTGGTAGAGGCTCCGTTCGATAGCGTTCCGGTTCCCGGCTGCACGTCATCAAACGCCTGGATAATCGTTGGCGCAAGCGGGGCGACGGTATCAACAACGATGTTAAATCCTGCAGATGTCGGGCTGACGTTTCCGGCCGCGTCGGTGGCTGTTACTGTCAGCGCGTGGTTACCGTTGCTAAGTTGGGTTCCCGGTGTGAAGCTCCAGGCGCCCGTACCATCTACAGGAGCAGATCCGATAAGCGCTCCGTTATCGTAAATTTTCACCGTGGAATTGGCTTCTGCCGTACCGCTAAGCGTCGGGAGTGGATCGTTCGTGGCCTGACCGTTGTTCAGATTTCCAATCAGTGGGCCGACATCATCCGCAACCTGAGTAATCACTGGCGCTGTCGGTGCCAGAGTATCGACAGTGTAGGTAAAGCCACCAGAAGGCAGGCTGGTATTGCCTGCGCTATCTGTAGCCGTGACGGTCAGAGTATGCTGGCCGTTACCCAATGCCGCGGAGGGCGTAAAACTCCAGTTTCCGCCTGCGCCGACGATGGTGGTGCCAATCGGCTGACTATCGCTCAGGACGGTAATCGTCGCGCCAATTTCACCGGTACCGCTGAGCGCCGGGCGACTTTCGTTGCTGATTTGCCCATTGGAGATTGGCCCGGTTGTCGGCGCGGTATTGTCCTGAACGGTCAGAATTACCGGTGTAGACGGGGCAATAGAGTCCAGCTCAATAGTAAACGATGATGATACTCCGCCTGTGTTCCCCGCCTGATCTGTGGCAACGACGGTGAAAATATGTTGCCCCTGTCCCAGTGGAGCATCCGGAGTGAAGCTCCAGTTACCTGACTCGTCCACCTGAGTTGTACCTATTTCAGCGCCGTTATCACGGATCGTGATGATGGCGCCAATCTCGCCTTTGCCGTTCAGGGTAGGCTGCGCATCGTTTGTAAGCTGTCCGTTGGTCAGCGCGGTATTGCCGGGCTGATCGTCAATTACTGAGGTAATGCTCGGTGTGGCTGGCGCCAGCGTGTCGACGACGACCACAAATGGTGGCGTTGTCGGGCTAATGTTACCCGCGTTATCTGTAACGCTGGCAGTCAGCGAGTGGCTTCCTTCTCCGAGAGCAGGGGCAGGCGTAAAGCTCCAGTTGCCATTTTCGTCGCTGGTGGTTGTGCCGATTACCGTGCCATTATCGCGGATGGTAACAACCGAATCCGCCTCGGTAACGCCAGCAAGCGTTGGGGTATTATCATTGGTCAACTGCCCGGAGGTCAGGGGCTGGATCGTACCAACGTTGTCCGTGACCGTCACAATAGATGGCGCATTCGGTACCAGGGTATCGACAATGATCCGGAAATCACTGGATGGATCTCCCTGGTTGCCAGCGGCGTCCGTTGCGCGGGCGGTAAAGAGATGATCGCCTTCTCCCAGCGGTGCTGTCGGGGTAAAGCTCCAGAATCCGTTACTGTTTACGGTCGTTGTGGCATAAGCGATACCGTTATCGTAGAGGGTAATGGTTGCCCCGGGTTCGCCAGTTCCGTTGAGCGTCGGACGTGAATCATTTGTAATTTGCCCTTTATCCAACGATCCAGTTCCGGGGGCAACATCGTCGATAATGCTGGTGATCGTTGGCGCTTGCGGTGCCGTCGTGTCGATGGTGATAGCGTAGTTGGGTGACTGACCGCTCAGTATGCCATTGACGGTTTGCGCCACAGTGAAGTTATAGGTTACGCCATTAGTCAGTGGGTCGGGTAACTGATAACTCCATGCGCCAGACACGGCATCGGCAGTTACCGTGATGGGGAGCAATGTGCCATTTATATAAATATTAACAGTCGCCCCTGCTGTGGCCGTCCCTTGCAGCAACGGTAATGTGTCATTGGTAGTTTTACCGTTGCCAATCACCCCCATGATGGGCGCAATGTCATCAACGATCTCAAGCGTTGGTGGATGAGGAACGCTGGAGGTTGCAGCGTTAAACGTTGTCGGATCGCTTTGATTTCCAGCGGGATCCTGAGCGATGGCGTTGAGCGCCTGACCGGTTGTTTGTGCTGGCGAAATTGTGACAGCGAAGTTACCTGAACCGTCTGCGATCCCTTGGCCGAGGATCGTGGTACCGCTGCGAATGATGACGGTACTGCCTGGATCGGCAGAGCCGCTAACCAGCGTACCTTTCGGGTCTACGCTGGTAACCGTAGGCGTTGCAGGCGGCAGGGTATCGACAATCAACGTCAGCGGGTTATCTGCTGTCAGTGAGTTACCAGCGTCATCCACGGCGCCGAAAGTCAGTGTGTGAGTGACATTGGGCGTGAGGGGGACATCCACACTCCAACTGCCGTTAGCAGCAACGATAGCTGTCGCAATGGCGATGGGATTGTTACCATCGAAAATCAAAATCGTACTGCCCGGTGTGCCGGTACCGCTAATGGTTGGCGTTGTATCGTCCGTGACGCTGCCGCTGGTTAGCGAACCGGTAAAGACGCCAACGTTATCCTGGATATCCGTGACCTGCGGCAACGTTAACTTCGTGTTGTTAACCGTAAACGAAATGCTGTTTGAATTGTCGCTGACGTTACCTGCGGGGTCAGTTGCGGTAGCGCTTAATGTGTAGTTTCCGTTTGCCAGCGCAGTCCCGGGGGTAATACTCCAGGTACCGCCTGCCACCGTTGCAGTGCCGATCACCGTACCGCCGTTATACAGAGTGATGATGTCTCCATTGACACCTGTACCACGAATGGTTGGCGTGGTGTCATCGGTCACGGCGTTGGGCGCAAGGTCACCCATGATATCGCCGACGTTATCATTGGCGGCGATAATCACCGGCGGCGCAGACGGCGTCGTGTCGATGTTCAGTGTTATAGCTGTTGATGGCTGGCTGACGTTGCCTGCCGGATCGGTTGCGGTGAGGGTTACCTGGTAAGTACCTGGAGTAACCGGTGCTGGCGGAGTAAAGCTCCAGGTTCCGTCTGCACCTACTGTTGTCGTTCCCTGCAAAGGGGGAGTGCCGTTCAGATAAATGGTAATCAAATCCCCGACGTTCCCCGTGCCGCTAAAGGTTGGCGTGGTATCGTTGGTGTTGCCGTTAGTGACCACACCTGTTACCGGAGCCACATCGTCGGTAATGATTGGCGCGCCAGGTTGCGCGGGTGGCGTATTGTCGACTGTCAGGGTAAAGCTGGCCGATGGGATCCCCGTGTTGCCTGCAACATCAGTCGCCGTAGCAGTGAATTTGTGCGGCCCGTCGGCGAGTGAGGTTGGGGTAAATGTCCAGGTGCCGTCTGGCTGTACGGTGACGGTGCCAATGGAACCGCCATTATCATAAATCGTAATCTTCGCGCCGGGCTCGCCGGTTCCGGAGAGTTCGGGATTCAAGCTTTTGGTACTGCTGCCGTTACTCAGCGTTTGTAGATTTGTCCCAATCAGACCTTCTGCGGAGCTGATAACTGGGGCTGCTGGTGGGGTGGTATCAATCGTTAGCGTAAAGGTCCCGGCATTACTGGCGTTGCCTGCAACGTCCGTGGCAATAGCGGATAAATTGTGTGAGCCTTCACTGAGCGGTTGGTCGAGTTGAATACTCCAGGTGCCTCCGGGCAAAACAGTCGTGCTTCCAATTGGCGTAGTTCCATCATAGAGAGTGATCTTAGAACCGTCTGTTCCGGTTCCTTTCAGCTCTGGCAAGGTATCGTTTGAACGGCTTCCGGTAGGCAGATCGATCGGTGCATTCCCAACGTCGTCGGTAGCAGCCAAAATGACAGGATCGCCTGGCGGTTGGGTATCTACGGTAACGCTGACCACTGTGGGTGAGGTGATGACATTACCGGCGGCATCAGTTGCCGATACCGTAAACTGATGGGTGCGATCGCTGAGCACCTGATTCCCCGGAACGGTATAACTCCAGGTACCCGAGCTGTCGACAAGAATAACCGTCAATAACTGAATGCCATCGTACAGGTTCACCAGTGAACCTGGCTCACCGGTACCCGAGATGGTTGGCGTATTGTCGTTGGTGACCCAACCGTTATTTGCAACGCTGCCCGTAATGCTGCCAACGTCATCGTTAACCAACGTTATCACTGGAACAGTTGGCGCAATGGTATCGACAATTATTTTCCAGCTTGCCGCGCTGCTGGTGTTATTCGCGGCGTCTGTGGCTGTCACCGTGAAGATGTGAGCGCCCTCGCTTAGCGCCGAGACTGGCGTATAGTTCCAGTTACCGTTGATATCAGCGACAACGGTCGTCAGCAGGGTGCCGTTATCGTAAATTTTGACCTGAGAACCTGCTTCGGCGGTGCCTTCCAGCTTAGGTTTGCTATCGTTGGTGACATCGCCGTTTTTGAGAGGGCCCTGGTACATGGGCTGGTCATCCGTCACGGCGGTGATGATGGGTGTTCCGGGGGCGGTAATATCCGGAGCCACCGCGGAAGTTGGCTGACTCTCGTTATTGCTGCTGTCCGTTGCGGTAACTTTTACCGTTTCGCCGTTCATTTTCGACGGCGTAATCGACACCGTGAAGTTGCCGCCGCTGTCTGCCTGGCCTGTGCCGATCTGATTACCATTGCTGTCTTTTACGGTGACGGAGCTTCCCGCTTCAGCATGTCCGCTTACAGAACCACCGTCCCCGGCGACGATGACGCCGGTAGGCGCGTCAGGTGCCGTGGTATCCGGGGCGGTAATCGCGCTGTTGCCGCTGGTATTGCCAGCCGCATCCGTCGCGTTGGCGACAAGATGTTCTCCGTTGGTCTGCGGCGGAACCAGCGTGGCGGTGAATTCTCCGTTCGAGCCGGCGGTTGCTGTTCCAATTATCGCGCCACCAGGATCCAGAATATGTACCGTACTGTTGGGTTCCGCCATGCCGGTAACCTGATCGCCTGTAGGATTAATCACCAGATTAGCTGGCGGTTGTGGTGCTGTGATGTCTGGCGCGAGCGCGGTTTCCGGTTGGCTTGGGTTCCCGGCGGGATCGGTGGCAATAGCGGTAATGGTTTCACCATTGGTCTGTGGCGGGTCAATGGTAATGGTAAATGAGCCATCCGTTCCGGCGACGCCGCTGCCGATCTGAAGACCATTATTATTGATGGTCACGGTACTTCCTGGTTCGGCTGTACCGGTGACGACAGAGCCGTCGGCAGATACGTTCAGATCATCCGGCGCTGACGGTGGCTGAGTATCGATAGTGATATTGAATGCCGCTGACGTTCCTCCCGTGCCCAGGTGGTTGGTTGCTGTGGTGGTGAAGGAGTATGAGTCGTCCTGCAAGTTGGTGTTGGAGGTCCAGGTCCAGTTGCCGCTGGAATCGGCAAGCACGCTTACAACAAGCGCACCGTTGTTATAAATGTTAACCGTGCTGTTGGCGTCTGCGGTACCCGAGATCGTAGGCGTTGGGTCGTTGGTGGCCTGATTATTGTTCAATGGTCCAGTTGAGGGGGTAACATCATCCACAATGCTGATGATAACGGGTACGCCCGGGTAGCCAGAGTTAGTGGCATTGAAAGAGGTATCTGGCCCGACGTTGCCTGCCTGGTCCTGAATCTTCGCGATCAGCGCTTCACCGTGCGTCTGTGAAGGTGAAATCGCGATGACGAAATTGCCGGTTTGATCAACGGTAGTTGAACCCAAAACCTGATTATTACTACCGATGATAATGACCTGGCTTCCCACCTCTGCACTACCGGTTACCTCGGTGCCTTGCAGGTTTACGGAGGAAATGACCGCGCCTTCAGGCGGGGTGGTATCAACGGTGAATGTCGGTACACTCGTTTCCGTGCTCACGTTACCCGCATCGTCAGTTTGCGTCAGCGTTAGATCGTGAACACCGTCGCTAAGCGGTGTATCCGGTGTAAACGTCCAGTTACCATTGTCATCCACCTGAACCATACCAATCAGAATGCCATTATCAGAAATACTGATGTAAGAGCCCGCCTCACCAGTGCCTGTGAGTGTTGGAGTGGCATCGTCGGTTACGCCGTTATTACCTATCAAGCCTTTAATGGAACCTGAATCGTCAGTTACTTCTGTGACCACAGGGGCGTCGGGGGCAAGCGTATCGACAATAATCTCCCAACTGTCCGACATGTCGCTGCTGCCCGTACCGTCTGATGCACTGACGGTAAACTTGTGGGTACCGTCTGCGAGCGGAGAGGATGGCGTAAACGACCAGTTGCCGTTGGCATCAATAGTGACCTGGCCGATTTCGACGCCGTTATCAAATATATGCAATGTGGCATTTGCGGGGCCGGTGCCCTGGAGAGTGGGCGTATTATCGTTGGTGGATTCCTGCTGATTAACAGGACCAGTAATCAGCTCCTGGTTATCGATTATGCTGGTGATAACGGGTACGTCAGGCATGTTAGGGGTTGTTGTTGGCGGTGAGCCGCCATCCCCATTATTACCGTTGCCATTTCCGCCATTTCCGTTTCCGGCGTTATTATCACTCCCGCCGCCGCCGCCGCCGCCGCCACCTCCACCACCACCTGCGGCGAGGCCAATTCCGCCTGCGACCGCGATCCCACCAAGAACCCACGGCCAGACGGCGCCGCCTTCATGGCTTCCCTCGGCAGTCATTAGTGGAGTGAGATCGTCCAAATGCTGGAAATGGAATGCCCCATCAGTATCCTGAACCCACCACAGCGCACCATTACTGTCTTCCAGAACAAGCTGGTTTTGCGCATCACCTTTTCCGACGTAGAAGTTCTTAATGGTGATGGTTTCACCTGAGCGGAGTGTGACAACCAGATCCTGATTAACGCGTGTCAGTTGACTCACCTCCTCACGCGACACCGACAGTTTCACGATAGAAGGCGAACTGAGCGTAACTTCAGAGGATTCAACATTTGTGGAAACGCCAGTTAATTTTGATACAACGGCGAGTAGACGCATATGTTCACTCCTGATGGCATGTCGGGAGTATTAATCCGCAACAGCGCGCTGGGAAAATGAGCAGACAGGGGCCCCGTTCATCATAAAGATGAATTTAGACATGTAATTACATTGATTAGGTCATACAGATGTTCGTTTACTTATCAAATACGTTCGGGACCTGTCGGCTGAATAGTTCTTTCGTATTAGATGATATAGTCAGAAAGAAAGTATTCTGCAACTTATCTATATTAAAAATATATTTGGCTTATTGAAAAGGATACTTTCCGGTGCGTATTTAATGGTTGGTTTTTTAGTTAATTTATTGTATCTAAAGGGTTTGTGATTTAACTGAAATGAGGGGGGGATATAATAAACAACAGTAATAATAGTGTTATTAAATAAGTTTAAATACAGGTGGTATGGTCTTGAAGTTTTATTTTATTAGACTATGGAGTGCTATGGTAATGCCAGGGAAGTTTATTTTATACCTGAACGATTCAGCTCAAATAAACCATAAACTCGATGAATGTATTAGGTGGGTTTCAATAACTAAAAAATAAGAACCAGTCTCAGGATGAGAGACTGGTCATAGGGGAGTAGCGATTAGCGACCAGTATTTTTCATAATACGTGCTTTATCTAACTGCCATTCGCGTTCTTTCACATCGGAGCGCTTGTCGTGCTGTTTCTTACCTTTTGCGACGCCAATTTTCACTTTGCACCAGGCATTTTTCCAGTACAGTGAAAGCGCAACGACGGTATAACCGTCACGATTCATACGACCATACAGGGAGTCGAGTTCACGCTGGTTTAACAACAGCTTACGGGTACGGGTGGGATCACATACCACATGCGTTGAGGCAACAGCCATCGGTGTGAAGTTGGCGCCAAACAGGAACGCTTCGCCGTCTTTAAGGATGACGTAGCTGTCGCCGATGTTAGCTTTACCCGCGCGCAGAGATTTGACTTCCCAACCTTGCAGAGCGAGTCCTGCTTCGAACTCTTCTTCAATAAAGTATTCGTGTCGTGCGCGCTTGTTCAGCGCGATTGTGGCTGAGCCAGGTTTGTGTGCTTTTTTCTTCGTCATAATGCCGCTCAGTATAGGTAATCTGGAATCGAAAAACACCCCATTTCATCCAGCGGGGCGCAAGGCGCTATCTTAGCACGAGTTAGGCTATAGCGTTTTTTTTAGCGGGGGATAAATGGTATTATTTGTGTGATTGATATTGATGGAAATTGTTATGCCTCAGATTAGCCGGACCGCTTTAGTACCTTACAGTGCGGAACAGATGTATCAGCTAGTGAATGATGTTAAATCCTATCCCCAGTTTTTACCGGGTTGCACCGGTAGCCGTGTGCTGGAGTCAACTCCGGGACAGATGACAGCGGCGGTGGATGTCTCGAAAGCAGGGATCAGCAAAACGTTCACTACGCGCAATCAACTGACCAGTAACCAGAGCATCCTGATGCATCTGGTCGACGGACCGTTCAAGAAACTCATTGGCGGATGGAAGTTTACGCCACTGAGTCATGAAGCGTGCCGCATTGAATTTCATCTCGATTTTGAGTTCACCAATAAATTAATCGAGCTGGCGTTTGGTCGTATCTTTAAAGAGCTGGCTTCAAACATGGTGCAGGCCTTCACGGTTCGCGCGAAAGAGGTTTACAGTGTCAGCGTCAGCTAAAATTGTCGTTGAAGTGGCGTATGCGCTGCCCGAGAAACAGTATCTGCAACGTGTAACGCTGCAACAGGGCGCTACGGTGGAAGAGGCTATCCGCGCTTCCGGGCTGCTGGAATTACGTACCGATATCGATCTCAGCAAAAATAAAGTGGGCATTTACAGCCGTCCGGTAAAGCTTGCTGATGTTCTGCAGGACGGTGACAGGGTGGAAATCTACCGGCCACTGATTGCTGATCCGAAAGAGCTGCGCAGACAGCGAGCAGAGAAATCCGCTAAAAAATAGCAGACAATAAAAAAGGTGCTCATTGAGCACCTTTTTTGATCTATCAAACCTACTTGTTGTCGGTCAAAGCAGGTTTGTTATCAATGTTGGTCAAAACGCCGCTGCTGTTAAAGGTCAGCGTCAGTGTTTGCTGGGTTACGCCTTCATGACCAGGTTGCTGACGGAACACATAAAACCAGGTGTTAGTGCCAAAAGGATCGGACATCATTGGTGTACCCAGAGCATAAGCAACCTGTTGTTGCGTCATACCCGTGCGCACTTTGGCGACATCGGTAGGTGTCAGATAATTTCCCTGGTTGATGTCAGGGCGGTAAACCACTCGCTCCAGAGTGGAACAGCCTGCAGTCAACATCAGTAGTACTGCTGCAGCAGCAGTCAGCGTTTTACAGCGCATAGTGATTTGATTCCTTTTCGGGCCCGAGCAGTACGCGGCTCATATGTAA
Organism: Citrobacter sp. Cpo109; assembly: GCF_030332565.1. Classification (NCBI taxonomy): domain Bacteria; kingdom Pseudomonadati; phylum Pseudomonadota; class Gammaproteobacteria; order Enterobacterales; family Enterobacteriaceae; genus Citrobacter; species Citrobacter sp. Cpo109. Next base: position 23,212 of record NZ_JAOWHQ010000050.1, on the reverse strand, counting down.
TATGCCGATGATAATAGACCTTTCACCACTTTAAAACCTTTTGCTGTCGGGTCGGTCGGCGATTTTATGTTGAACTCAGACCTTAACAAGGTAAAAAAGTTTATGCCGCCAGCAGTTCTTTTGCATTTGCGAGGGTATTGCGCGTTACTTCGCTACCGCCAAGCAGGCGGGCTAATTCCTGCAGGCGAGCGCGTTTATCAAGCGGCTGCATGTGTGTTTCGGTCATCGCGCCATCCGTTTCTTTGCTGACGTAGAAGTGTTGATGGCCACAGCCAGCAACCTGCGGCAGGTGAGTAACACACATTACCTGAGTTGACTCGCCCAACTGACGCAGCATTTTTCCTACTACCGCAGCAGTCGGGCCGCTGATACCGACATCCACTTCATCGAAAATCAGCGCAGGTGTTTCCATTTTGCGTGCGGTAATAACCTGAATAGCCAGCGCAATGCGCGACAGTTCCCCACCTGAAGCCACTTTCGCAATCGGCTGCAACGGCTGGCCTGGGTTAGTGGTCACTTTAAACTCTACGCGATCGGCACCGTCTGCGCTCAAATGATGTTCCTCAAATTTCACATCAATGCAAAAGACACCGTGCGGCATTGAGAGAGTATGCATGCTCTCTGTAATCAGTTGTCCCAGTTCCTGAGCATAATGCTGGCGCTGTTTGTGCAGCATTTTTGCCGTTTCCAGAGCCTGCTGGTGGTGATTATTCACCGCCAGGGTTAAGGTTTCGAGCGAGTCGGCCTGATCGTCTAACTGCTGTTGTTCATCCAGCAATGACTGATAGAACTGTGGCAGCGCTTCAGGGGCAACATGATGCTTGCGGGCCAATGAGATTTGTTTGGAAATACGCTGTTCAAGTTCGAACAAACGGTTAGGGTCCAAATCCAGACGATCGCAATAGTGGCGCAGCTCGTCGCTGGCTTCGCTGAGCTGGATAGTGGCCTCTTCCAGCATATCCAGGATACCGGAAAGTTTGCCGTCCATGCCTGCCAGTTCAGTGACCAGGTGCTTTGCGGTGTACAGTTGGCTTTGCAGGTTGATGTCTTCGCCATCCGCCAGGATAGCCAGCGCCTGTTGGCTGGTGGTGAGCAATTGCCCGCTGTTAGCCAGACGCTTGTACTCTTCATCAATTTGCTCAAATTCACCCGGCTGCGGGTTGAATTCGTTCAGTTCTTTTAACTGGTATTGCAACAGTTCCGCCCGGGCTGCGCGTTCCTGACTTTGTTGTTGATGATGCGCCAGATCACGGCAGCTTTGGTGCCACAGCTGGTAGCGCGCAGCCATTTCCTGAGTCAGGGACGCTTCATTGGCGTAACCATCCAGCAGAGACTTTTGGTGTTCTGATTTTGTCAGGAGCTGATGCGCATGCTGACCGTGGATTTGAATAAGCAACTGGCCCAGCTCGCGCAGCTGTGACAACGGTACGGCAGTGCCGTTAATGAAGCCGCGTGAACGTCCGTCGCTGCTGATAACACGACGCAGCAAACATTCACGGCCTTCCTCAAGCTGGTTTTCTTCCAGCCAGCGCAGAGCCGCGGGGGTGTCTTTTAAGGCGAATCGCGCGCAGAGGTCGGCTCGCGTGGCGCCTGCACGTACCATGTCGGCGTCTGCGCGTCCGCCCAGGCACAAACCGAGAGCATCAATGGCAATGGACTTACCCGCACCGGTTTCACCGGTAATAACGGTCATTCCGTTCTGGAAATCGATCTCAAGTTCACGAACGATAGCAAAATTGCTGATGGTCAGTTGTGCCAACATAGCTGTTTTCCTGTATGAAAAACCATAACTGTAATTACATACAGTATAAACTGGTTTTTTATACAGTAAAGAGGTTGGCGTTAAATTAGAATAATTTTTTTGACCAGCCTAGTTTAGTGCTTAATGTGTTGAAATAGCTGTAATCTTTTGGGTGTATCAGGTTTAGATGATAATCACAGCGGCGAATTAATACGTCTTCACCTTCCTGTATAGGCAGGGCGATCTGGCTGTCGCAACTGATTTCCAGATCGTTACGGCGATGAGAGAAGCGCAGGCGAATGGTGCTGCTACTGTTGATCACCAGCGGTCGCGCGGAAAGCGTATGCGGGAACATCGGGACCAGCGTAATAGCATCCAGCGAAGGCGTCAGGATCGGACCTCCGGCAGAGAGCGAGTAGGCGGTAGAGCCGGTCGGTGTGGAAATAATCAAGCCGTCCGAGCGCTGGGAGAAGGCAAAAACTTCATCGATATAGACTTCAAATTCAATCATGTGCGCCACTTTTCCGGGGTGCAACACAACTTCATTGATCGCCGTGCTAATACGCTTCTGGCAATCCTGTTGGCACACCTGGGCTTCAAGTAAAAAGCGCTTTTCGCTGATGTAGTGGCCTTCCAGCACGTCAGCTAACTGTTGGTGGGCATTGTCTGGGTCAAGGTCGGTCAGAAAACCGAGATTACCGCGGTTAATGCCAATAACCTTGATGTCATAACGTGCCAGGGTGCGTGCGGCACCCAGCATATTGCCGTCGCCGCCGACTACCACGGCGAGGTCTGCCTGCTGGCCAATCTCTGCGAGCGTACCGGTTTTCACATTTTTCAGCTGCAGCTCGTGGGCGATTTGTTGCTCAACGATAACCTCATAACCTTTGGCGCACAGCCAACGGTAGAGCATTTCATGTGTGGTCAGTGCAGTGGGGTGACGTGGATGCCCCACAATGCCAATACACTTGAAATGTTTGTTCATTTTCTCGAGGTCCTTGTAACGAAGATTAGTGACAATGTGAGTACTTCCCTTGAATCCCTGAATCTGATCCCCATAATAAGCCAAGTTAGCGAGATGAATGCGAAAAAAACGCGGAGAAATTCATGAGTAGTAAAGAACAGAAAACGCCTGAGGGGCAAGCCCCGGAAGAAATTATCATGGATCAGCACGAAGAAGTTGAGGCGGTTGAACCAGACGCTTCTGCTGAGCAGGTGGATCCGCGCGATGAAAAAATTGCGAATCTGGAAGCTCAGCTTGCTGAAGCCGAAACGCGCGAGCGCGACAGCGTGTTGCGTATCAAAGCGGAAATGGAAAACCTGCGTCGTCGTACCGAACTGGACGTAGAAAAAGCGCATAAGTTTGCACTGGAAAAATTCGTCAACGAACTGCTGCCGGTGCTGGATAGCCTGGACCGTGCGCTGGAAGTTGCGGACAAAGACAATGACGCTATGGCGGCTATGGTCGAAGGTATTGAGCTGACCCGTAAGTCAATGCTGGATGTTGTGGCGAAGTTTGGCGTACAGGTGGTTGCGGATATCGACGTGCCGATGGACCCGAACGTGCACCAGGCGATTGCAATGGTAGAGTCTGACGACGTTGCTGCCGGTAATGTGCTGATGGTTATGCAGAAAGGCTATACCCTGAACGGACGTACCATCCGTGCGGCGATGGTCTCTGTGGCGAAAGCCAAAGGCTAATTAGCCTCAGACCGGGTAATGCTGATGCACTACCCGGTCTGGATTACTCTCACTGGTCCGATACGCTTTCCCGCAGCGGTTTGACGGGCAACACCTGCACCTGTTTAATCATATTATCCTGCACGTCGAGAATATCGATATCGTACTGCCCAATACGCACACGTGTGCCAGCAATCGGGATCTCTTCCAGCGCTTCAAGAATAATACCGTTCACAGTACGTGCGTCATCTTCCGGCAGATGCCAGTTAAACGCCTTATTGATTTCACGAACGTTGGCGCTACCGTCAATGATCACCGAACCGTCATTCTGCGGTGTGACTTCTTCGGCAAGCGTCGGTGACATTGAGGTCGTGAAGTCACCAACAATCTCTTCCAGAATATCCTCGACCGTAACCAGTCCTTGAATATCGCCATATTCATTAACGACCAGGCCCACTTTCTTCTTATTGCGCTGAAATTTAATGAGCTGGGTGCTGAGTGGTGTGCCTTCCGGAACGTAATAAATTTCGTCGGCGGCGCGTAACATGGTCTCTTTGGTGAACTCTTTTTTCTCGGCCATCAATCGCCAGGCTTCACGTACGCGCAGCATACTGATGGCATCGTCGAGCGAGTCGCGATACAGCACAATACGACCGTGCGGAGAGTGCGAAAGCTGACGCACGATTGATTTCCAGTCATCGTTAATATCAATGCCGATGATTTCATTACGCGGGATCATGATGTCATCGACGCTGACTTTTTCCAGATCCAGCACTGACAGCAGCATATCCTGGTTACGGCGTGAGATTTGCGAGCGCGATTCATTCACCAGCGTTCGCAGTTCATCTTTACTCAGCGAACCGCTCACTACGATATCCGTTTTGATGCCCATCATGCGCATCAGCAGCCGCGTGATGGTGTTGAGTAGCCATACTAACGGCATCATCAGAATCTGCAGCGGAGCCAGCAGGACGCTGCTCGGATAGGCGACTTTTTCCGGATATAGCGCGGCAATCGTCTTTGGCAGCACTTCGGCAAAAACCAGCACCACAAACGTCAGTACCCCGGTGGCAATAGCGACGCCTGCATCGCCATACAGGCGCATACCGACAATGGTGCCGAGCGCGGAGGCCAGAATATTCACCAGATTATTACCGATGAGCACCAGGCTTATCAGGCGATCCGGCTTGCGAAGTAACTTTTCAACGCGTTTCGCCTGTCGATTTCCCTGCTTGGCCCGATGACGTAGACGATAGCGATTCAGGGTCATCATTCCGGTTTCAGAACCGGAAAAATAGGCGGAAATGACCACCATGATGAGGAGCGTGACAATGAGCGTGGTGGTGGAGATGTGTTCCACGTAGGATTCCTTAAAGATTTAACTCACGAACTGCTGCAGGATGCGACTGCCGAAATAGGCCAGCGTCAGAATGCCTGCGCCTGCGACGTTAAACCATACGACGCGACGTCCGCGCCAACCTTCATGGTAATGCCCCCACAACAGAACGATATAGACAAACCATGCCACGATAGAGAGAACGGCTTTATCAATGTTCTCGGTACTGAACAGGTTATGCATGTAAAACAGGCCAGTGCACAGGGTGAGCGTCAGCAGAACCACGCCAATTTGGGTGATATGAAACATTTTCCGCTCAATACTCATCAGTGGCGGCATCTCATTGCTGAAGGCCAGTTTCTTGTTTTTCAGCTGGTAGTCAATCCACGCAAGCTGTAGCGCATAGAGTGCGGCGATAATCAGCGTGGCGTAAGCGAACAGCGATAGCCCGATGTGAATCATCATGCCCGGCGTAGCTTCGAGATGAGTGATGAACTCGTTAGGCATAAACGTAGCGAAGGCCAGGTTTATCAGCGCAAAGGCGTAGACAATAGGCAGCAATAACCAGCCACGATTGCGGGACGCGACGATGGTCATTACCGTACAGATCATCAGGCTTACCAGCGAGCCGACGTTCAACAGACTCAGGTTTTGTCCGCTTTCACCGCCGGGTAGGATACGCGCTTCCAGGGCAATAGCATGGCTTACCAGCGCAACGACCGCAGAAAGAATAGCCATACGCCGCCAGCCGCTGTTTTTTTGCAGCAGTGCGGGAATAATCAGCGCGAGGCTGACTGAGTAGGCGACAAGGGCGAGCAGAGCAAAAACGGGCATATAGGTGTCGACAGTTGGCCAGTGATAAAGAAAAGCAGTATAGCGTTACGTGACCGCTGCTCCAACCGTTGCATAACAACAAAGGCGGCTTCATGTTATACTGCGACAAATTTCTGTTGATGTGTCGCTGTCGCGACCGACCGTTTCCACCCCAGGCGAGAGACAATGTTTGATAATTTAACCGATCGTTTGTCGCGCACGCTGCGCAATATCAGTGGCCGTGGACGCCTTACTGAAGACAACGTTAAAGAGACGCTGCGCGAAGTGCGCATGGCGCTGCTGGAGGCTGACGTAGCGCTGCCGGTAGTGCGTGAGTTTATCAATCGCGTAAAAGAGAAAGCGGTTGGTCATGAAGTTAACAAAAGCCTGACGCCGGGTCAGGAGTTCGTCAAGATTGTCCGTAACGAACTGGTTGCGGCAATGGGCGAAGAAAACCAGACCCTGAATCTGGCTGCACAGCCGCCAGCCGTGGTGCTGATGGCGGGCCTGCAGGGTGCGGGTAAAACGACCAGCGTCGGTAAGCTGGGTAAATTCCTGCGCGAGAAGCATAAGAAGAAAGTGCTGGTGGTCTCTGCGGACGTTTATCGCCCGGCGGCGATTAAACAGCTGGAAACGCTGGCCGAGCAGGTCGGTGTGGACTTTTTCCCGTCGGATGTCGGCCAGAAGCCGGTCGATATCGTTAACGCCGCGCTGAAAGAAGCCAAACTCAAATTCTACGACGTGCTGCTGGTGGATACCGCTGGTCGTCTGCACGTTGACGAAGCGATGATGGACGAAATCAAACAGGTCCACGCTTCTATCAAACCGGTAGAAACGCTGTTTGTGGTCGACGCCATGACCGGTCAGGATGCCGCGAATACCGCAAAAGCCTTTAACGAAGCGCTGCCGCTAACCGGCGTAGTGCTGACAAAAGTTGATGGTGATGCCCGTGGTGGTGCGGCGCTCTCTATTCGTCATATTACCGGTAAGCCGATTAAATTCCTCGGCGTCGGCGAGAAAACCGAAGCACTGGAGCCGTTCCATCCGGACAGGATTGCTTCGCGCATTCTCGGCATGGGCGACGTGCTGTCGCTGATCGAAGATATCGAAAGCAAGGTTGACCGCGCGCAGGCAGAAAAATTAGCCAGCAAGCTGAAAAAAGGCGATGGCTTCGATCTCAACGATTTCCTTGAACAGCTCAACCAGATGAAAAACATGGGCGGTATGGCAAGCCTGATGGGCAAGCTGCCGGGCATGGGTCAGATCCCTGACAATGTGAAATCGCAGATGGACGATAAAGTGCTGGTGCGTATGGAAGCCATCATCAACTCGATGACGATGAAAGAACGCGCTAAGCCGGAAATTATCAAAGGTTCCCGTAAACGCCGTATCGCTGCCGGTTGCGGTATGCAGGTTCAGGACGTAAACCGCCTTCTGAAACAGTTCGACGACATGCAGCGCATGATGAAGAAAATGAAGAAGGGCGGAATGGCGAAGATGATGCGTGGTATGAAGGGGATGATGCCGCCTGGATTCCCAGGCCGCTAATCGGCCTGGCTTGTTTGCCATTTCGGCACCGGGGTGTGCTCGCCATCCTCACGTACTGCGTGTACGCTCCGGTGGCTGCGCGCACGCCGGCACCGAACTGACGGCACCGCCAACGGCCTTTTATAGCAGAGTTATCAACTGCTGATTGCATTTTCCCCAGAAATCAGTAAAATTTTCGGGCTTTTAATATGACACCCGGGCTCCGTTCCTCGATGGGGCCTGGGTGTTTTATTCACACAAGAGGATGTTATGGTTACTATTCGTTTAGCTCGTCACGGCGCTAAAAAGCGTCCGTTCTACCAGGTTGTTGTTACCGACAGCCGTAATGCACGCAACGGTCGCTTCATCGAGCGCGTTGGCTTCTTTAACCCAATCGCTAGCGAAAAAGAAGAAGGCACTCGCCTGGATCTGGATCGCATCGCTCACTGGGTTGGCCAGGGCGCGACTATTTCTGATCGCGTAGCTACGCTGATCAAAGCAGCAAACAAAGCAGCTTAATCTGTCACGGTGGTCATGATGAGCAAGCAACTCGCCGCACAGGCTCCTGTGGAACCCATCGTTTTGGGGAAAATGGGGTCTTCTTACGGTATCCGTGGTTGGCTCAGAGTGTTTTCTTCCACTGAAGACGCCGAAAGCATTTTTGACTATCAGCCCTGGTTTATCCAGAAGGCGGGTCAGTGGCAGCAAGTACAGCTGGAAAGCTGGAAGCACCACAATCAGGATCTGATCATCAAGCTGAAAGGCGTTGACGATCGTGATTCGGCGAATCTACTGACTAATTGCGAAATTGTCGTGGATTCCTCGCAGTTGCCAGCGCTGGAAGATGGTTCCTACTACTGGAAAGACCTTATGGGCTGCCAGGTAGTGACTACTGAAGGCTACGATCTCGGTAAAGTCGTCGATATGATGGAAACCGGTTCGAATGACGTCATCGTCATCAAGGCAAACCTGAAAGATGCGTTTGGTATCAAGGAACGTCTAGTGCCGTTCCTCGATGGGCAGGTTATCAAGAAAGTCGATCTCGCTACTCGTACTATCGAAGTAGATTGGGATCCTGGTTTTTAAACCACCGGATAAACGGTAAAAGTCGGCGTTATGGGGATTGGCTTGTGTTTATAGGTATCGTTAGCCTGTTTCCAGAAATGTTCCGCGCAATTACCGATTACGGGGTAACTGGCCGGGCAGTAAAAAATGGCCTGCTGAACATCCAGAGCTGGAGTCCTCGTGACTTTACTCATGACCGGCACCGTACCGTGGACGATCGTCCTTACGGCGGCGGACCGGGGATGTTAATGATGGTGCAACCTTTACGGGACGCCATTCATGCAGCAAAAGCTGCGGCTGGTGAAGGCGCAAAGGTGATTTATCTGTCACCTCAGGGACGCAAGCTTGATCAAGCGGGCGTTAGCGAACTGGCCACGAATCAAAAGCTGATTCTGGTATGTGGTCGCTATGAAGGAATAGATGAGCGCGTGATTCAAACCGAAATTGACGAAGAATGGTCAATCGGCGATTACGTACTCAGCGGTGGTGAGTTACCGGCAATGACGCTGATCGACTCCGTTTCTCGGTTTATTCCGGGAGTTCTGGGTCATGAAGCTTCGGCAATCGAAGATTCGTTTGCTGATGGGTTGCTGGATTGCCCGCACTATACCCGACCTGAAGTGTTAGAGCAGATGGAAGTACCGGCAGTGTTACTGTCGGGGAACCACGCTGAGATACGTCGCTGGCGTTTGAAGCAGTCGCTGGGCCGGACCTGGCTTAGAAGACCTGAACTTCTGGAAAACCTGGCTCTGACTGAAGAGCAAGCAAGGTTGCTGGCGGAGTTCAAAACGGAACACGCACAACAGCAACATAAACATGATGGGCAGGCGTAAGCCCCCAATATCAGTTTACCCAGGATAAGAGATTAAATTATGAGCAACATTATTAAGCAACTTGAACAAGAACAGATGAAGCAGGACGTACCTTCCTTCCGTCCGGGTGATACCGTGGAAGTGAAAGTATGGGTTGTTGAAGGTTCCAAAAAACGTCTGCAGGCATTCGAGGGCGTGGTTATCGCTATTCGTAACCGCGGTCTGCACTCTGCATTCACTGTTCGTAAAATTTCCAACGGCGAAGGCGTTGAGCGTGTCTTCCAGACTCACTCTCCGGTAGTTGACAGCATTGCTGTTAAACGTCGTGGTGCTGTTCGTAAAGCTAAACTGTACTACCTGCGTGAGCGCACTGGTAAGTCTGCTCGTATCAAAGAGCGTCTTAACTAAGATTCGCGCAAGCGACATCCTGTTAGAAAAGGGCTGGCCGAAAGGCTGGCCCTTTTTTTATCCCGACGTTTACTCTTTTGTGCTTTATGGCAATAGAAGGACTGCGCGGCGCGCAGCCAGTTGGGGGATGATTATGGTGTCGTGATCACGACCGCCACGCGGCGGTTTTCAGCGCGACCTTTTGATGTCTGGTTGCTCGCAATGGGATATTTCTTCCCGAGTCCCTGAGTAGTCAGATTGGTGCGGGGAATATTAGCGCCCTGCGCCCAGGCATCGGCAACGACATTAGCGCGTTTGAGTGACAGAGCTTCGTTGTAGCTGTCTTCGCCGTAGTTATCAGTATGACCATCCAGGCGAGCATGATTCAGCCCGGTAGCTGCTAGTTTGGATGCCATTTCCTTGATCTGTTTTTCACTTTCAGGACGGAGTTTATAGTCATTTTTGTCAAACAGGATGGTATCAGACAGGCCGAGAGACCAGTCTCCTGATGCTTCAGTAAATCCGTATGATTTCATGGCTGCAATTTGCTCTGGGGTAAATTTTCCCTGAGGTGCCTGACAGCCAGCCAGAATCAGTAAAAGCAGAAGAAACGGGGATAATAAACGTTTTAGCATGTGTGTAATTCCTTATTTTTTAATAATGCGTTCAGAACGCAAATGTTTAGCCTGATACATATTTTGATCGGCAAGTTCTTGTAATTTTTCGGCAGAGGCATGTTCCCACGTCAGCGCAAACCCAATGCTGAGCGTCATGCTTGCCAGATGACCATTATGCAGGTCAAAAGGTCGGTTAAACTCTTGTGACAGTGCCGCGCAGATCCGCTGAACCTCATATTCAGAATGAACGCTATACAGCACCATGGCGAACTCATCGCCGCCAAGTCTGTATGGGTAATGGCGACTCCCCCCAAACTCGGATAACCTTTTTGCGACTTCAATCAGGACCCGATCCCCCGCTGCGTGGCCCCAGGTATCATTAATAAATTTAAAATTGTCGCCATCAAGGAATAACAATGCCGAGCTGCTGTGGGCGGCATCATCATTCATTAGGGCATTTATGCTGCTGCGAAATGCGGCGCGATTTGCCAGACCCGTCAGAGGATCATGTAGTGCAGTACGCAAAAGCTGAGCGTTTTTTGCCTGCAGTTTAAGTTGCCACTCCTCCATCTCGTCCAGCAGACTATTAAAGTCCAGGGCAAAGAGATGAAACTCTTCAATGCGTTCCTCTGATACGCGCCGTGAAAAGTTACGGTTGGTACGAACATCATGTACCACCTCGGTAATGTTTTGCAGTGCATCCACAACGCCATTGTGTAAATAGCGAGTGAGCATTAATGCAATTCCGGATGCCAACAGAATGCACCCGGTAAGGACGGCCAGCGACAAATAGATGAAATGACTGATAACGCTATCGCGCGCAGTCAATCGTACTTCGCCGATGACGTTGCCATTGTGCAAAATCGGCTGAGTGACCGGTTGTGGGAACAGCCAGTGGCTGATCATCCCGCTGATCTTTTCAGTGGTATCCTGCGCGTTATAGCGCCAGGTGGCGATCACCTTCTGGTTTTTATTACGAACTTCTGCAACGGAAAATTGCCCCTGCTGACCCAGTGCCGCCAGCGTTTCAGTTGCTGCAACACTATCAGAAAAGACTAATGCCGCTTCGAGCGTACGGGTCATGGTAGCGGCAGTCAGATCCAGATTCTTTTGCGCATACTGTCTTAATGCCAGCACGGAAGAAATGCTGAGCAGCAGCCAGATCAGCATCATGGTTACCAGAACGCTGATTATGCTGATACGCCGTAATGTTCGCTTAAACGTCGGGCGTGCTATGGGAGAATGGCCCTTATCCATGCTTATTATTCCGTGCAAGCATCAATACGTCTGGACTGACCCTTACGCCGCTGCGTGAAAGGGAATCCATATTTACGGAAAATCTCACATCTTCGTCTTTAATTATGAGGCAAAAGGCGCTGCCAATAACGCATTCGGGGTTCTGTTCAGCAATTAATAACAATGCCTTAGTCGGATATTTATTCTTTAATTCCACCTGATAAGTAGGGGATTCTTTTCCAAAATAAAAACCGTCACACTGCGAAACTAATATTTCTTGTTCCGTACGGATGATGACGGGAAGATAGGGTAATGCGCCTGCACTGGTATCTTTCAGGACACTGGAAAAACGCGATGAAGAGAAAATACACAGTTTTGGGGGCCCGGAAAGTGCAGGCCAGCGTGTATAACTGACGATGCCGGAAACCATAGCGCGTACCGATTTTGCTTCTTCCGTAACGCTTTGGGCATACAGCGGTAATCCGGTCAGGAGCAGTGCCAGTAGAAGTATGAGTCGGTAAGAATAGCTCATGAATAGTTACCTACCAGCGTTTGCTGTAAAACGTCGAAATACATTCAAGATTGTTTGCAACAAAATAACATTATTTTCCTAAGCCGTCATTATTCCTGGAATAATGCTATTGGTGATTTAAGTTAAATCTTAATGGTTTATAAAATATAAACCATTGTTTAATTTAACCTTATCGAGGCAGCGCCCTCGTTTGCCCCTTGCTGCCAGGCGCTGTGTAACTGGTCAACATTTTCGACAGTATCGCAACTGGGCGGAAAAGTTTTCCCGGTCAGGCCTCTGGCATAAACAAAATCCTGCTGGCAGGTTTTACGTTGCCCCTCGGCGTAACCCTTAAGGTATTCCGTACGATCGACGTCGGGGTCATTGTAGTTGTCGGCAAGCGTTTCATTATCTTTAACGGCATAACCCGAAATGGCATCTTGTATCCCGGCGTCGTACCAGTCGGTACCAGTCCAGGTAGGGGCATGGGTGTAGGGGTCTATCTGACATCCGCTAAGAAGTAATAGAAACAAGATGCTGATGAGTTGCTTCATTGCCTGTGCTCCTTCGTTTTTTTAAGCATAGTGGATCTGAAAACTCGGTGGTGTAAATTTAAATGTACATTCATAAGGGCTGTTTTTGCCTTAAAATAACACTATGTAAATTAAAATTTACGGATTGTGGATTGAAATCTTTACCTGTTGTGATATCGTTATTTCCTCCTCGCTGAGGATCAACTATCGCAAACGAGCTAAACAGGATCACCATCATGCAAAAAGACGCGCTGAACAACGTACATATTACCGACGAACAGGTTCTGATGACTCCGGAGCAGCTGAAAGCTGAATTTCCGCTGAGCCAGGAGCAAGAGGCGCAAATCGCCCAGTCGCGTAAAACCATCTCAGATATTATCTCAGGTCGCGATCCTCGCCTGCTGGTGGTATGTGGCCCATGCTCCATTCACGATCCTGAAATGGCGATTGAGTATGCTCGTAGATTTAAAGCCCTTGCCGCAGAGGTCAGCGATAGCCTCTACCTGGTGATGCGCGTCTATTTTGAAAAACCCCGTACCACTGTCGGCTGGAAAGGGTTAATTAACGATCCTCATATGGATGGCTCTTTTGATGTTGAAGCTGGTCTGAAAATTGCGCGTCAGCTGCTGCTTGAACTGGTAAATATGGGACTGCCGCTGGCAACTGAAGCGCTGGATCCAAATAGCCCGCAATACCTGGGCGATCTGTTTAGCTGGTCCGCAATCGGTGCCCGTACTACGGAATCGCAGACTCACCGTGAAATGGCTTCCGGTCTTTCGATGCCGGTTGGCTTTAAGAATGGTACCGACGGTAGCCTGGCGACCGCCATTAACGCCATGCGTGCGGCTGCGCAGTCGCACCGCTTTGTCGGTATTAATCAGGCCGGGCAGGTTGCACTGCTGCAAACACAGGGGAATCCGGACGGTCACGTGATCTTGCGCGGGGGTAAAGCGCCGAACTACAGCCCGGCAGATGTCGCCCAGTGCGAAAAAGAGATGGAGCAGGCGGGACTAAGACCTTCTCTGATGGTAGATTGCAGTCATGGTAATTCCAATAAAGATTACCGCCGTCAGCCTGCCGTGGCTGAATCCGTGATTGCACAAATCAAAGATGGCAATCGCTCGATCATTGGCTTGATGATTGAAAGTAATATTCACGAAGGCAACCAGTCTTCTGAACAGCCGCGCAGCGAAATGAAATACGGCGTGTCCGTAACCGATGCCTGCATCAGTTGGGAAATGACGGATGCGCTGCTGCGTGAAATTAGCCAGGATTTAAACGGCCAGCTGTCGGCGCGTGTAGCATAAGAGGTTGGTTATGGTTGCTGAATTGACCGCATTACGCGATCAAATTGATGAAGTCGACAAGGCGTTGCTGGATTTACTGGCACGCCGCCTGGAGCTGGTTGCCGAAGTTGGTGAAGTAAAAAGCCGCTTTGGGCTGCCGATCTACGTACCGGAACGGGAAGCCTCTATGCTGGCCTCTCGTCGTGCGGAAGCGGAAGCCCTTGGCGTGCCGCCGGACCTGATTGAAGATGTGCTACGCCGCGTTATGCGTGAGTCCTACTCCAGTGAGAACGACAAAGGGTTTAAAACGCTTTGTCCTTCTCTGCGGCCGGTGGTGATTGTCGGCGGCGGCGGTCAGATGGGGCGTCTGTTCGAAAAAATGCTCACCCTGTCAGGTTACCAGGTGCGGATCCTGGAACAGCAGGACTGGGATCGCGCGCCGGAGATCGTCTCTGATGCCGGCATGGTGATCGTCAGCGTGCCGATCCACGTCACCGAGCAGGTGATCGCCAAACTACCGCGTCTGCCGTCTGACTGCATCCTGGTGGATCTGGCTTCAGTGAAAAATGGTCCTTTGCAGGCGATGCTGGCTGCACATGATGGCCCGGTGGTGGGGTTACACCCAATGTTTGGTCCGGACAGCGGCAGTCTGGCCAAGCAGGTCGTAGTTTGGTGTGACGGACGTCAGCCGGAAGCTTATCAGTGGTTTCTGGAACAGATTCAGGTATGGGGTGCGCGACTGCATCGGATCAGCGCCGTTGAACATGACCAGAACATGGCGTTTATTCAGGCACTGCGTCACTTTGCGACCTTTGCTTACGGTCTGCATTTAGCGGAAGAGAACGTTCAACTGGAGCAGCTGCTGGCGCTCTCTTCGCCGATTTACCGCCTTGAACTGGCAATGGTTGGCCGTCTGTTTGCCCAGGATCCGCAGCTCTATGCCGATATTATTATGTCGTCTGAGAGCAACCTTGCGCTGATTAAACGCTACTACCAACGTTTTGGCGAGGCGATCGGTTTGCTGGAGCAGGGCGATAAGCAAGCGTTTATCGACAGCTTCCGTAAGGTGGAGCACTGGTTTGGCGATTATGCGAAACGCTTCCAGAGTGAAAGCCGTACTTTGTTACGTCAGGCGAATGACAGCCGTCCTTAATTAAGATGCCGGATGGCGGCTTCGCCTTATCCGGCCTTCAAAAATCGTATGAATCGTAGGCCGGATAAGCGTAGCGCCATCCGGCATTGTCAAACGTTAACTCGGATCGACTGGCACCACGTTCTCACTTGGATAGCATCCCAGTACTTTCATCGAACGCGTAATCTCACCCAGCTCTTTCAATGCTTTTTGCATCTGGGGCGATTCCAGGTTGGCCTGGATATCAAGATAAAACATCTCTTCCCACGGATTGCCGTGAATCGGGCGTGACTCCAGTTTAGTCATAATCAGATTATGGTTACGCAGTACCAGCAGCGCCTCAACCAGCGCACCGGCCTGTTGTCCTGTTGCCATCAGCAGCGTGGTTTTTGCCGGAACCTGGTCGGATACATTGATTGCTTTACGTGCCAGCACCACGAAACGGGTGATGTTTTGCGACTGGTTAGCCTCAATATGTTCGAGAACCTGCAATCCATACAGTACGCCTCCGGCTTCGCTCCCCAGGGCCGCCACGCGCGGTGAGTTAGCCTGCGCAACTTTTTCCATCGCCGCAGAGGTGCTTTCGGTGTACTCAATCTTCCAGTGCGGGTAGCGATTCAGAAACTTGCTGCACTGCTGGAACGGCTGCGGATGACTATATACCGTTTCAATGGTCTCAAGATCCGTTGTGCCAGACACCAGTACACAGTGGTCTATTGTAATGGTCATCTCGCCAACGATAGCCAGGCTGGTGTGCTGCAGCAGGTCGTAAACGTCGTTAATCCCACCGGAGCTGGTGTTTTCAATCGGAACTACAGCATAGTCAGCCTGTCCGGTTTCGACCTGATTAAAGATATCGGCAAATTTTGCGCAGCCGCTTTCAATAAATTGTTCAAAATGGCGGGCAGCGTACTGACGTGCTGCGAGGTGAGAATATGACCCTTTTGGCCCAAGGAAGGCCACGCGCGCGGAGTGTGGGTTAATTTTGTTCAGGTGCTGCTGGAGCAGTGCCTGTTGAGTCAGGACGGAGTCTTCGATGATGAGCTGGAACAGGCGAGTAATGTAGTGAGCATCAAGATGATGTGCTTTGCCAAGCTGAATGAGTCGGTCCAAAAGGTCACGTTCACGGTCGATATCACGAACCGGACGATGCGAAAGCAGTTTGGCTTTACCAACTTCTACGGCCAGTCCACGTCGCTCAGCCAGCAGGGCCAGTAATTTTTCATCCAGCGTGCTGATCTTATCGCGCAGCGCCAGCAATGGGTTTTCTGATGTCATAGTGTTGCCTTTCTTGTTATCAATAAAAAAGGCCCCCCGTTGTGGGAGGCCTTATTGTTCGTCTTCGCATTCTTTATCACACGACGAAACGCCTCCCATTCAGGGGAAGGTAAAAAAGAATGCGAAGAAGAACGGGACAAGTTTCATGTAATTTTCCTTTGGCTACGTCAGTAAAGTACCCGTACTGTTTTCACCCTGTCAACAAAAAACGCGCCCGAAGGCGCGTTGGCGATACACTCAATGTAAGGGACTACTCTTCTTCTGCTTCGACGAAGTTGGCGTCTTTGACTGAAGTTGTTGCACGACGGGCTTCGCCTTTGTGCTGCACTTTATTGAGCTGCCGTTCCAGCTTGTTGATCAAATCGTTAATTGCGGTGTACATATCCTCGTGTTTTGCGCTGGCGACCAGATGTCCGTTCGGTGTATTGATGGTGGCATCAGCAATGAAACCCTGTGGCTCCTTAGACAGAATGATATGTGGATTAATCAGATGAGTTTGCCATTTTTCTAGTTTGGCGAGACGGTCTGCGACATGCTGGCGAATTGCCGGAGTAATTTCCATTTGTTTACTGGTAATGTTCATTGTCATAAATTTTACCTCTTGTCTTTCCCGTCTTGGTGATTCCAGCATACCGTTCCCAATGTCAAAATGTGTGATCTAAATCACATTATTTTGTCGCTTTTTGTCAAGAAAACCTTTTTGTGAGGCACCGCAGGAACAGGCGATTTTTTACTTGAGGAATACCTGAAAGCAGGCCATATTTGATGGGATGCGTTGGAGCTAAACCGCTTCAGTTATGGCGTTAACGGATAAAAAAACGGCAGCCCTTGGGCTGCCGTTTTGCATTCTGAGGCAAATCAGGTATTGCTGCTGTTGGCGGCAATGATTTTCGCGACTTTTTCAGCCTGCGCATTCATCTGCATCTGGCGATAAGCGTTTTCCATCAACGGCAGGGCATTACGTGTTGCCTGGGTATCCGGGTAGTCGCGCAGCATGCCTTCCACACGGTTTACCACGGCAACCCATGCGCCGCGGGCAGTGTAGTATTCCGCAACGGAGTATTCATACTTCGCCAGCCGGTCTTTCAGGAACACCAGACGTTTGGTAGCGTCAGTGGTGTACTGGCTATTCGGATACCCACGCACCAGTTTGGAAAAGTCATTAAACGCAGCTCGGGCATGTTGTGGATCGCGATCGCTGCGATCAACACCAAAGAATCCTTGCAGTGCGCTATCATCCAACGCCATATTGGTCAGGCCACGCATATACATGACATAATCAATGTTAGGGTGTGTCGGGTTAAGACGGATAAAACGATCGATAGCAGCCTGAGCAAGTGGCAGATCGGCGTTTTTGTAGTAGGCATAGATGAGATCTAATTGCACCTGCTGAGAATACGGTCCAAATGGATAACGGTTATCCAACGCTTCCAATTGCGTTATTGCCTGTTTCCAGTTACCGTCCTGCAGCTTTTGCTGAGCAGTCGCGTAGATTTCATTTGGCGGATTATCGGGCACCTCTTCCTTTGAACCAGAGCAACCCGCCAAAAACAGGCTCAACGTGGCTGCTGCCACCAGATATTTCATGCGCGTCATGACGTTTTGACTTTCCTCAAAATGTAATACGGGAGATTCTCTGTTCCTGCTCCCGGTTAAGACCAGCTACAATAGCACACTATATTAAACGGCAAAGCCGTAAAACCCAACGTTAAACGAAGAAGCAGTTTATGGCACAACGAGTAGAACTCACCGCAACAGTCTCCGAAAATCAGCTCGGTCAACGCTTAGATCAGGCTTTGGCCGAATTGTTCCCTGATTATTCGCGATCGCGCATAAAAGAATGGATCCTCGACCAGCGCGTACTGGTAAATGACCAACTTTGCGATAAACCGAAAGAAAAAGTGTTGGGTGGAGAGCGTGTCTCCATCAACGCAGAAATTGATGAAGAGGTTCGTTTTGAACCTCAGGATATCCCACTGGATATCGTTTATGAAGATGACGACATTCTTGTCATCAACAAACCCCGTGACCTTGTAGTGCATCCGGGCGCCGGGAATCCCGATGGCACGGTATTGAATGCGTTACTGCATTACTACCCGCCAATCGCGGATGTTCCTCGTGCTGGTATCGTGCACCGTCTGGATAAAGACACGACCGGATTAATGGTGGTGGCAAAAACGGTTCCGGCGCAAACACGTTTGGTGGAGTCGTTGCAGCTGCGCGAAATTACCCGTGAGTACGAAGCCGTGGCGATTGGTCACATGACTGCTGGCGGAACCGTTGAGGAACCGATTAGCCGTCACCCGACCAAGCGTACGCACATGGCCGTACACCCAATGGGGAAACCGGCGGTAACGCACTATCGCATTATGGAACACTTCCGTGTGCACACGCGTCTGCGGTTGCGTCTGGAAACCGGACGTACGCACCAGATCCGCGTGCACATGGCACATATCACTCATCCTCTGGTGGGCGATCAGGTCTACGGTGGCCGTCCACGTCCACCGAAAGGCGCTTCTGACGAATTTATCTCCGTACTGCGTAAGTTCGACCGTCAGGCGCTGCATGCGACCATGCTGCGTTTGTATCACCCGATTTCCGGTATCGAAATGGAATGGCATGCGCCGATTCCACAAGATATGGTGCAATTGATTGAAGTGATGCGCGCTGATTTCGAAGAACACAAGGATGATATTGCCTGGCTATGAGTAAGCTAATTGTCCCGCAGTGGCCGATACCGCAAGGTGTCGCGGCGTGTAGTTCTACCCGTATTGGCGGAGTCAGTATGCCGCCTTACGATTCGCTGAATCTGGGCGCCCATTGCGGCGATAACCCGGAGCATGTTGAAGAGAACCGCAAACGACTGTTTGCTGCGGGCAATCTGCCGTCAAAGCCGGTCTGGCTGGAGCAGGTCCACGGTAAGGATGTCCTGAAACTGACCGGCGAGCCTTACGCCTCCAAACGTGCAGATGCGTCGTACAGCAACACGCCGGGCACCGTGTGTGCGGTGATGACCGCTGATTGTTTGCCGGTGTTGTTTTGCAATCGTGCCGGAACGGAAGTTGCTGCTGCCCATGCGGGTTGGCGCGGATTATGCGCCGGCGTGCTGGAAGAGACGGTGGCGTGTTTTGCCGACAAACCTGAAAACATTATTGCCTGGCTAGGCCCGGCGATAGGTCCAAACGCGTTTGAAGTTGGACCAGAAGTCCGCGAGGCGTTCATGACGAAAGATCCGCAAGCGGACCTTGCATTTGTGCCGCGCGGCGACAAGTATCTGGCGGATATCTACCAGCTTGCCCGTCAGCGCCTGGCCAATGTCGGCGTGGAGAATCTCTACGGTGGCGACCGTTGCACCTTCAGCGAAAGTGAGACGTTCTTCTCTTATCGTCGCGACAATACCACGGGTCGTATGGCAAGTTTTATTTGGCTGATATAACCTAAAGAATCAAGACGATCCGGTACGTGTAATTTTCTTTTCACATAATTCAGGTCATTCACCTTGAATAATTGAGGGATGACCTCATTTAATCTCCAGTAGCAATTTTGACCTGTTATGGGAGGAGTTATGCGTCTGGATCGTCTTACTAATAAATTCCAGCTTGCTCTTGCCGATGCCCAGTCACTCGCATTGGGGCACGACAATCAATTTATCGAACCACTTCATCTAATGAGCGCCTTGCTGAATCAGGAAGGGGGATCGGTACGTCCTTTATTAACGTCTGCTGGCATTAATGCTGGCCAGTTACGTACAGCCATTGACCAGGCGTTGAGCCGTTTGCCACAGGTAGAAGGTACCGGCGGCGATGTGCAGCCTTCTCAGGAACTGGTGCGTGTACTGAATCTTTGCGACAAGCTGGCGCAAAAACGTGGGGACAACTTTATTTCGTCAGAACTGTTCGTTCTGGCGGCGCTTGAGTCACGCGGTACGCTGACCGATTTATTAAAATCAGCAGGCGCGACGACCGCCAATATCACTCAGGCAATTGAACAAATGCGTGGAGGTGAAAGCGTGAATGACCAGGGGGCTGAAGACCAACGTCAGGCCTTGAAAAAATATACCGTTGATCTGACCGAACGTGCCGAACAGGGCAAACTCGATCCGGTCATCGGCCGTGATGAAGAAATTCGCCGTACCATTCAGGTGCTGCAACGTCGTACTAAAAATAACCCGGTGTTAATCGGTGAACCCGGTGTCGGTAAAACCGCCATCGTTGAAGGGCTGGCCCAACGCATCATCAATGGTGAAGTGCCGGAAGGCTTAAAAGGCCGTCGTGTACTGGCGCTGGATATGGGCGCGCTGGTGGCTGGGGCCAAATATCGTGGTGAGTTTGAAGAACGCTTAAAAGGTGTGCTGAACGATCTCTCGAAACAGGAAGGCAACGTCATTCTGTTTATCGACGAATTGCATACCATGGTTGGGGCGGGTAAAGCCGATGGCGCAATGGACGCCGGGAACATGCTGAAACCTGCGTTGGCCCGTGGGGAGCTGCACTGCGTAGGCGCAACAACGCTTGATGAATATCGCCAGTACATCGAAAAAGATGCGGCGCTGGAACGTCGTTTCCAGAAAGTGTTTGTGGCTGAACCTTCAGTGGAAGACACCATCGCAATCTTGCGTGGCCTGAAAGAACGTTATGAACTGCACCATCATGTGCAGATTACTGACCCGGCGATTGTTGCGGCAGCTACGCTGTCTCACCGCTATATTGCCGATCGTCAGTTGCCGGATAAAGCTATCGA
The DNA here is from genome assembly GCF_030332565.1 of Citrobacter sp. Cpo109. NCBI lineage: Bacteria > Pseudomonadati > Pseudomonadota > Gammaproteobacteria > Enterobacterales > Enterobacteriaceae > Citrobacter > Citrobacter sp. Cpo109. Next base: position 2,518 of record NZ_JAOWHQ010000050.1, on the reverse strand, counting down.
TCTTATTGACGAAGCGGCATCCAGCATTCGTATGCAGATTGACTCCAAGCCGGAGGAACTTGACAGACTCGACCGCCGTATTATCCAGCTCAAACTGGAACAGCAGGCATTAATGAAAGAGTCTGATGAGGCAAGTAAAAAACGTCTCGATATGCTCAACGAAGAGCTGGACGACAAAGAACGCCAGTATTCTGAGTTAGAGGAAGAGTGGAAAGCTGAAAAAGCTTCCCTCTCGGGAACGCAAACTATCAAGGCTGAGCTGGAGCAGGCAAAAATCGCCATCGAACAGGCGCGCCGCGTTGGCGACCTGGCGCGGATGTCTGAACTGCAGTACGGCAAAATTCCTGAACTGGAAAAACAGCTGGAAGCAGCTACCCAGTCTGAAGGCAAAACCATGCGTCTGCTGCGTAATAAAGTCACGGATGCAGAAATTGCTGAGGTGCTGGCGCGCTGGACCGGGATCCCAGTTGCTCGCATGCTGGAAGGCGAACGGGAAAAACTATTGCGTATGGAGCAGGAGCTGCACAGCCGCGTGATTGGTCAGAACGAAGCGGTGGAAGCCGTTTCTAACGCCATCCGTCGTAGCCGTGCGGGCTTGTCCGATCCGAATCGTCCGATTGGTTCATTCCTGTTCCTTGGTCCAACCGGTGTCGGTAAAACCGAACTGTGCAAAGCGCTGGCAAACTTTATGTTCGACAGTGACGATGCAATGGTGCGTATCGATATGTCCGAGTTTATGGAGAAACACTCCGTGTCTCGTTTGGTCGGGGCACCTCCGGGATATGTCGGTTATGAAGAAGGTGGTTACCTGACGGAAGCAGTACGTCGTCGTCCTTACTCTGTCATCTTGTTGGATGAAGTGGAGAAGGCGCATCCGGATGTGTTCAACATTCTGCTGCAGGTGCTTGATGATGGTCGTCTGACTGACGGACAGGGGAGAACGGTCGACTTCCGTAATACGGTTGTCATTATGACCTCAAACCTGGGTTCCGATCTGATCCAGGAACGCTTCGGTGAGCTGGATTACGGCCATATGAAAGATATGGTGCTGGGCGTTGTGAGCAATAACTTCCGCCCGGAATTCATCAACCGTATAGATGAGGTTGTTGTGTTCCACCCGCTGGGTGAGCAGCATATTGCTTCTATTGCTCAGATCCAGTTGCAGCGTCTGTACAAACGTCTGGAAGAGCGTGGCTATGAAATCCATATTTCTGACGAGGCGCTTAAACTGCTGAGCGCGAATGGTTACGATCCGGTGTATGGCGCGCGTCCATTGAAACGTGCTATCCAGCAGCAGATCGAAAACCCGCTGGCGCAGCAAATTCTGTCTGGTGAACTGATTCCGGGCAAAACGATTCGTCTGGAAGTGAATGACGATCGCATAGTGGCAGTGCAGTAAGTCACAAAACAACAATAAACGGGCCCTGCGGGGCTCGTTTTTGTTTAAAATCCAGGCGGAAATGGACGTATTGATTGAAAAGTAATCGCTTGATAGGTTTTTTATATTTTTAACTTGTCAGCCTGAAATAACTCCCTATAATGCGCCTCCACTGACACGGAACAACGGATTACAAGCCGCCGGGTCAGCGGGGTTCCACTGAGAACTCCGGCGAAGAAAGCGAAATTAAATGCTTGACTTCGTAGCGGGATGGCGTAATATGCACACCCCGCGCCGCTGAGAAAAAGCGAAGCGGCACTGCTCTTTAACAATTTATCAGACAATCTGTGTGGGCACTCGAAGATACGGATTCTTAACGTCGCAAGACGAAAAATGAATACCAAGTCTCAACGAGTGAACACGTAATTCATTACGAAGTTTAATTCATTGAGCATCAAACTTTTAAATTGAAGAGTTTGATCATGGCTCAGATTGAACGCTGGCGGCAGGCCTAACACATGCAAGTCGAACGGTAGCACAGAGGAGCTTGCTCCTTGGGTGACGAGTGGCGGACGGGTGAGTAATGTCTGGGAAACTGCCCGATGGAGGGGGATAACTACTGGAAACGGTAGCTAATACCGCATAACGTCGCAAGACCAAAGAGGGGGACCTTCGGGCCTCTTGCCATCGGATGTGCCCAGATGGGATTAGCTAGTAGGTGGGGTAACGGCTCACCTAGGCGACGATCCCTAGCTGGTCTGAGAGGATGACCAGCCACACTGGAACTGAGACACGGTCCAGACTCCTACGGGAGGCAGCAGTGGGGAATATTGCACAATGGGCGCAAGCCTGATGCAGCCATGCCGCGTGTATGAAGAAGGCCTTCGGGTTGTAAAGTACTTTCAGCGAGGAGGAAGGTGTTGTGGTTAATAACCGCAGCAATTGACGTTACTCGCAGAAGAAGCACCGGCTAACTCCGTGCCAGCAGCCGCGGTAATACGGAGGGTGCAAGCGTTAATCGGAATTACTGGGCGTAAAGCGCACGCAGGCGGTCTGTCAAGTCGGATGTGAAATCCCCGGGCTCAACCTGGGAACTGCATCCGAAACTGGCAGGCTAGAGTCTTGTAGAGGGGGGTAGAA
>NZ_JAOWHQ010000049.1:0-45393 GCF_030332565.1 Citrobacter sp. Cpo109 | reverse complement strand
ACTACGGTGCTGAAGTAACAAATGCCCTGCTTCCAGGAAAAGCCTCTAAGCATCAGGTAACACGAAATCGTACCCCAAACCGACACAGGTGGTCAGGTAGAGAATACCAAGGCGCTTGAGAGAACTCGGGTGAAGGAACTAGGCAAAATGGTGCCGTAACTTCGGGAGAAGGCACGCTGATATGTAGGTGAAGTGGTTTACCCATGGAGCTGAAATCAGTCGAAGATACCAGCTGGCTGCAACTGTTTATTAAAAACACAGCACTGTGCAAACACGAAAGTGGACGTATACGGTGTGACGCCTGCCCGGTGCCGGAAGGTTAATTGATGGGGTTATCCGTAAGGAGAAGCTCTTGATCGAAGCCCCGGTAAACGGCGGCCGTAACTATAACGGTCCTAAGGTAGCGAAATTCCTTGTCGGGTAAGTTCCGACCTGCACGAATGGCGTAATGATGGCCAGGCTGTCTCCACCCGAGACTCAGTGAAATTGAACTCGCTGTGAAGATGCAGTGTACCCGCGGCAAGACGGAAAGACCCCGTGAACCTTTACTATAGCTTGACACTGAACACTGGTCCTTGATGTGTAGGATAGGTGGGAGGCTTTGAAGTGTGGACGCCAGTCTGCATGGAGCCATCCTTGAAATACCACCCTTTAATGGCTGGTGTTCTAACGTAGACCCGTGATCCGGGTTGCGGACAGTGTCTGGTGGGTAGTTTGACTGGGGCGGTCTCCTCCTAAAGAGTAACGGAGGAGCACGAAGGTTAGCTAATCCTGGTCGGACATCAGGAGGTTAGTGCAAAGGCATAAGCTAGCTTGACTGCGAGAGTGACGGCTCGAGCAGGTGCGAAAGCAGGTCTTAGTGATCCGGTGGTTCTGAATGGAAGGGCCATCGCTCAACGGATAAAAGGTACTCCGGGGATAACAGGCTGATACCGCCCAAGAGTTCATATCGACGGCGGTGTTTGGCACCTCGATGTCGGCTCATCACATCCTGGGGCTGAAGTAGGTCCCAAGGGTATGGCTGTTCGCCATTTAAAGTGGTACGCGAGCTGGGTTTAGAACGTCGTGAGACAGTTCGGTCCCTATCTGCCGTGGGCGCTGGAGAATTGAGGGGGGCTGCTCCTAGTACGAGAGGACCGGAGTGGACGCATCACTGGTGTTCGGGTTGTCATGCCAATGGCATTGCCCGGTAGCTAAATGCGGAAGAGATAAGTGCTGAAAGCATCTAAGCACGAAACTTGCCCCGAGATGAGTTCTCCCTGACTCCTTGAGAGTCCTGAAGGAACGTTAAAGACGATGACGTTGATAGGTCGGGTGTGTAAGTGTAGCGATACATTGAGCTAACCGATACTAATGAACCGTGAGGCTTAACCTTACAACGCCGAAGATGTTTTGGCGAAAGACAGAGACAATATTCAGCCTGATTACAGATTAGATTGACATGCAAAAGCGTGTTGATAAACAGAATTTGCCTGGCGGCTGTAGCGCGGTGGTCCCACCTGACCCCATGCCGAACTCAGAAGTGAAACGCCGTAGCGCCGATGGTAGTGTGGGGTCTCCCCATGCGAGAGTAGGGAACTGCCAGGCATCAAATTTAGTGTGCTGATATGGCTCAGTTGGTAGAGCGCACCCTTGGTAAGGGTGAGGTCCCCAGTTCGACTCTGGGTATCAGCACCAGTTTTTCGGTTAAAGTTCGGTACTTAGAAAAGAATTTGTCTGGCGGCTGTAGCGCGGTGGTCCCACCTGACCCCATGCCGAACTCAGAAGTGAAACGCCGTAGCGCCGATGGTAGTGTGGGGTCTCCCCATGCGAGAGTAGGGAACTGCCAGACATCAAATAAAAGCGAAAGGCTCAGTCGAAAGACTGGGCCTTTTGTTTTATCTGTTGTTTGTCGGCGAGCGCTCTCCTGAGGAGGACAAATCCGCCGGGAGCGGATCTGAACGTTGCGCAGCAACGGCCCGGAGGGTGGCGGGCAGAACGCCCGCCATAAACTGCCAGACATCAAATAAGTGAAAAGGCCATCCTTTCGGATGGCCTTTTTGCATTTATACGCGAAAATCAGCCGGAACTGTATCCGGCATATATATTTAATGAATAACCTGCGATAAAAACGCGCGAGTGCGTTCCGATTTGGGGTGAGCAAAAAACTCATCCGGTGGTGCCTGTTCCACAATCTCGCCAAGATCCATAAAGATCACCCGGTCAGCTACTGTGCGGGCAAAGCCCATTTCATGGGTTACACATAGCATGGTCATACCCGATTGCGCCAGACCTATCATGGTATCCAGCACTTCTTTTACCATTTCAGGATCCAACGCTGATGTGGGTTCATCAAATAACATGATTTTGGGTTTCATACACAGCGAGCGTGCAATGGCCACGCGCTGTTGTTGTCCACCAGAGATTTGCCCGGGATATTTATGCGCATGTTCGGCAATGCGGACCCGCTCAAGGTAGTGCATTGCCAGTACTTCAGCCTCTTTTTTCGGCATCTTTTGCACCCAGATAGGCGCCAGTGTGCAGTTTTGCAAGACAGTTAAATGAGGAAAGAGATTAAAGTGCTGAAAGACCATGCCGACTTCTTGTCGGACGCGCTCAATATTGCGGATGTCTTCATTGAGTTCAATCCCATCCACCACAATGCGTCCTTGCTGATGTTCTTCAAGATGGTTAATACAGCGGATAGTTGTCGATTTACCCGAACCGGAAGGCCCGCATAATACGATGCGCTCTCCCTGTTTTACCTTTAGGTTGATGTTTTTCAGGACATGAAACTGTCCGTACCATTTGTTGACGTTTTCCAGTGTAATCATCGAGTCGGTAGACGGCATTAATAATTGGCTCATAAATTCCTCAGTGCGGTGTACGCCCGGTGTTAAAACGTTTTTCCAGATGCTGGCTGTAACGCGACATGCTGAAACAGAAGATCCAGTAGATCAGTGCGGCAAAAACATATCCTTCCGTCGACATACCCAGCCACGCAGGGTCCACAGTTGCCTGCTGTACGCTACTGAAGAGATCAAACAGACCGATGATGATGACCAGGCTGGTATCCTTGAACAGAGCGATAATCGTGTTAACCAGGCCAGGGATAACCAGCTTGAGGGCTTGCGGAAGAATGACCAGCCCCTGAGTTCTCCAGTAACCTAGCGCCAGTGATTCCGCGGCTTCATACTGACCTTTTGGTAGGGCCTGTAACCCTCCGCGAACCACTTCTGCGACATAGGCCGACTGGAAAAGAATAACGCCGACCAGCGCCCGGATAAGCTTGTCGATACTGGTTCCTTCGGACATAAACAGAGGAAGCATGACCGAGGACATAAACAGAACGGTAATCAGCGGTACACCGCGCCAGAACTCAATGAAAATGACGGATAAAACCCGCACGACTGGCATATGGGAACGACGTCCCAACGCCAGTAAAATGCCCCATGGAAGCGCGCCTGCAATCCCCACGGATGCAATAATAAGCGTCAGTGTTAATCCGCCCCACTGCCGCGTTTCTACGCGTTCAAGCCCGAAAAAACCACCGTACATCAGCCACCAGACAACAATCGGATAAATGACTGCCCAGATGGCGATATAGCGGCCACGGTGAGGAATGGTTTTCCAGAACATCGGAACAATAGAAACCAGACCAATCATCAGGGCCAGATTTACGCGCCAACGCTGATCGTGGGGATAAAGCCCATACATGAATTGCCCGAAGCGTTCATGAATGAACACCCAGCAGGCTCCCGCTTTGGTGCAGTCTGCCCGGGTAGAGCCGACCCAGTTGGCCTGAAAAAATACCCAGTTCAACAGTGGTGGAAGAAATGACCAAATCAGCCATACGCATAGCAGGGTGAGCAGGCTATTTGACCAACTGGAGAACAGGTTTTTACGCACCCAGAGTAGACTGCGGCTTGCCGGATTGCTGCGCTGGCGCGAGGGGTGAGACAGCAGTGCTTTTGTCATCATGGCTCCTTAGCGCTCAATCAGTGCAATACGGCGGTTATAAATATTCATCAGCAAAGAAATACTCAGACTGATGATCAGGTATACCGACATGGTGATGGCGATCGTTTCAATGGCTTGCCCTGTTTGATTGAGTACCGTGCCGGCAAACAGTGAAACCATGTCCGGGTAGCCAATGGCGGCTGCAAGAGAAGAGTTCTTGACGATATTCAGGTACTGGCTGGTCAGTGGGGGAATGATGACGCGTAGCGCCTGTGGGATGATTACCTGGCGTAGCGTCACCGGATTTGGTAGACCCAGCGAGCGTGCGGCTTCATGTTGGCCGTAAGGAACGGCCTGAATGCCTGCCCTAATAATTTCTGCAATAAATGCCGAGGTATATACCGAAAGCGCCAGAGTTAGTGCCGCCAGTTCAGGAATAAGCACCATACCGCCACTGAAGTTAAAACCACGGAGCGCGGGAATATCCCAGTGAAGCGCAGCGCCAAACATCCACTGTGAAATCACCGGTAAAAGTACGATCAACGCAAGAGCTGTGGGCCAGGTCCGACGTAGCTGACCGGTTTTGGTCTGATGCATTCTGTTGAAGCGAAATAATCCGATGGTGACGACGATAGCGATAACAACAGCGGTGCAAAAGGCAAAAAAACCTTCTCCCATTTGCGGGGACGGAATATAGAGCCCCCGGTTACTCAGGAACATCAAATCCAGCGCGTTAACGGCCTGACGTGGGCCGGGCAGGTTACGTAATACGGCGAAATACCAGAAGAAGATCTGCAGCAGCGGCGGTATATTGCGGAACGTTTCGATGTAGATCGTCGAGAGCTTTCGCAATAACCAGTTATCTGACAGGCGTGCCAGCCCGAGAAAGAAACCGAGAATTGATGCGAAAACAATGCACAGTGCTGAAACTAACAGCGTATTGAGCAGGCCGACCACAAAGACACGACCATACGTATCGCCTTGCTCGTAATCGATCAGATGTTGGACAATGCCAAATCCGGCGCTGCGATCGAGAAAAGAAAACCCCGAGGTAATACCGCTATTGTTCAGGTTATTTATCGTGTTATGAATGAGATAGACCGCAATGCTGATAACCGCAATGACGGCGAGTATTTGAAATAACCAGGCGCGGACCGCAGGGTTAGAAAAGGATAATGATCCTTTTACGGTTGAGCGGCGATGGAACATAAGAAAACCTCAGTAACTATGACTCTGGGCTGAGCGCCGCAGTTGCGGCGCCCGTTACATCACTACGCATTAGCGCACCGGTGGCGCATATTGAATGCCACCGTTATTCCAGAGGTTGTTCTGTCCACGTTTGATCTTCAGCGGACTTTCCGATCCAACGTTACGTTCAAAGATCTCCGAATAGTTACCAACTTGCTTGATAATGTTGTAGGCCCATTTGTTATCAAGCTTCAGATCCTTGCCATAATCCCCTTCTTTACCCAACAGGTGTGCCATATCCGGTGTTGCTGGATTAGCCGCTTTTTCATCGACGTTTTTCGAGTTAACACCCATTTCTTCCGCATTTAGCATGGCGAACAGCGTCCAGCGAACAATGGAGAACCACTCATCGTCCCCACGACGTACGACAGGTCCCAGAGGTTCTTTAGAAATAACTTCTGGCAGGACGATCCATTCCGCAGGATTGCTCAGCTTGATGCGTAGGGCATACAGCTGAGACTGGTCGGAAGCCAGCGTATCGCAACGTCCAGATTCCAGAGCTTTGGCTGATTCATCCGAACGGTCAAAGGTGACGGGGGTGTACTTCATCTTGTTGGCTTTAAAGTAGTCGGCCACGTTTAGTTCTGTATCGGTTCCCGCCTGAATACAGACCGTTGCACCATCCAGCTCTTTAGCGCTCTTCAGGCCTGCTTTATTGTGGGTAAGAAAACCAATGCCGTCGTAATACGTTACACCAGTGAAGGACATGCCCATACCGGCATCACGAGAAGAGGTCCACGTGGTATTACGAGAGAGCAAGTCGACTTCACCAGACTGTAATGCGGTAAAGCGTTCCTTGGCGGTGAGCGGGGTATATTTTACTTTGCTATCATCGCCAAATACGGCGGAGGCAACGCCACGACATACATCAACATCAATACCCGAGAACTTGCCGCTTGCATCGGCGTAAGAAAAGCCAGGCAAGCCGTCGCTGATCCCACATTGCACAAACCCTTTTTTCTTTACGGCATCAAGTGTTGCGCCGGCATGTGCCTGATTTGCAACAGCAAGCAGCACACCGGCCGCAGCCAGGCTGGCGATTATCATCTTTTTCATAGAGCATCCTGTGTGGAGGAATTATTGTTATGGAAACGTTCTGAAAACGTCTTTTACCTGTCTGTGGCTTTGGCCATACTCTTTTAAGCAAAGGTAGTGCCAGTTTTTTGCGCCTGATTATTCGACGCAATATGCAGAGTGTAGACAGGAAAAAATAAATGCAGCGCCCTGAAGTGGTGCAAAATTGAAACGTAAGCCACATTTCGGCGCAAAAAATTTAAAAATCAGACAGGACGCGTGATAACGATTTCTGGCGTTAATATTAATGGCGTAAGAATAATGAAAAGAAAATGTGGTGTTACGAAAAACAGAAAAAATGCTAATTTCAAATCACGGATGTGTGAGTGAAATCTATAATAATTTTATTACATGTCAGGTTCTATTAAGCAACGTTTTGTCTTATATGTAGATTTTATGCTTATTGCTAAAAGCGCGGTATTAACCGCGCTTTTAAGATGATTTATTTGGTCAGGGCGACAATCCCAAGCGTCAGTCCGGCAACGGCTGCAGCACCACCGGCGATGGCTCCGGCTGTTTCCCAGTTATCCTGGGTGGTGCCTTTCATACAGGTATTGGTATGAACCAGGCGCCCCTGATCGTCGTATACAGGTACACAAGGAGAATCGTGTGCACAGCCAGCCAGGAATGCGGTAAGCAATGCAACGGATATTAATCTTTTCATGGTGTTACCTCAAAATAAGCGTTTCGCTAATTAAGCAAAGATAAAAGCTAAGCCATCTGCGAACTCGGTGATTATTTTACCACTTCTTAAAAAAGGACTGACATGAGGAATAATCTCAATTCATGTGGATTGTAAAAATAATGGATAAAAAGAAAGGTCGCAGGCGAATTTAGAGGGATAGTTTAAATGAAATAAATGGCTATCTTACTAATAAATAAAGAGGAGCATCGTAGGTGAAAAAGGCGTCCGTAGACGCCTTTATTTTACAAATTAATCGTTGTGCCGACTAAAACGCCGTCTTACGACAACAAAGAAGACGGGGACGAAGAAGATAGCCAACAATGTTGCGGTCAGCATTCCTCCCATAACACCTGTACCGACCGCATTCTGCGCACCACTACCTGCACCGTGACTGATAACCAGAGGCATAACCCCCAGAATAAAGGCCAGTGATGTCATCAGGATAGGACGAAGACGCATGCGCGATGCCTCCAGCGTCGCTTCAATCAATCCCTTGCCTTCTTTATCCATCAGGTCTTTGGCAAACTCGACGATCAGGATGGCGTTCTTAGCCGAGAGGCCGATTGTGGTTAGTAAGCCAACCTGGAAATACACATCATTATTCATCCCACGCAGTGATGCTGCTAACAATGCGCCCACAACACCGAGCGGTACAACCAGCATCACCGAGAAAGGAATAGACCAGCTTTCATACAATGCGGCAAGGCAAAGGAAGACAACGATTAGCGAGATGGCATACAGCGCAGGTGCCTGGTTACCCGACAGTCGTTCCTGATAGGACATCCCCGTCCAGTCATGACCAATACCGTTTGGCAGTTTTTCCGCCAGGCTTTCCATTAGCGCCATTGCTTCACCGGTACTTCTGCCAGGCGCTGCTTCTCCCAGCAGTTCCATAGAAGGCATACCGTTATAGCGCTCCAGGCGCGGTGAGCCGTAGATCCAGTGTGCGGAACTGAACGTGGAGAATGGAACCATTTCGCCATTGGCGCTACGAACATACAGATTATTGATGTCCTCCGGTAACATACGGAACTTGGCATCGGCTTGTACGTACACTTTTTTCACGCGGCCACGGTCAATGAAGTCATTGACGTAATAGCCGCCCAGCGCAGCTGAGATGGTTTCGTTGATATCAGACAGTGAGACACCAAGCGCTTGCGCTTTCTCCTGATCGACATCCAGCTTGAACTGTGCGGTATCCTCGAGCCCGTTTGGACGCACACGAACCAGCAGGTCAGGGTGTTTGGCAACCATGCCCAGCAGTTGGTTACGTGCCTGGGTTAGCGCAGCATGTCCCAACCCGCCCTGGTCAATCAGCTCGAAGTCGAAGCCCGTTGCGGTACCCAGTTCAACGATGGCTGGCATGTTGAAAGGGAACACCAGACCATCACGAATCTGACTAAACGCTCGGGTAGCGCGGGCGATAATTGATTCAACGTTATTTTCGTTACCGCTACGTTCTTCCCAGGGCTTGAGGCTGACGAACGCCATCCCTGAGTTTTGCCCCTGGCCGCTGAAGCTAAAGCCGTTAACCGTAAAGACGCTTTCAACGTTGGCTTTTTCATTGTTCAGGTAGTAGTGGGTGACCTGATCCAGCACCTTCTGGGTGCGTTCTTGCGTGGCGCCTGCAGGAAGTTGAATCATCGTCAGGAAGACGCCCTGATCTTCCTCCGGCAGGAAGGATGTCGGCAGGCGCATAAACAGCACTGCCATCCCGATGACGATTATCAGGTAGACGACCAGGTAACGCCCAGTTTTACGCACAATACCGCTGACGCTATTGGTGTAGTGATTGACGCTGTGATCGAATTTGGCATTGAACCAGCCAAAGAAACCGCTTCTTTTCTCGTGATGTTCAGCTGATACGGGCTTCAGCAGCGTTGCACAAAGTGCGGGAGTCAGGATCAGCGCGACCAGTACTGAAAGCGCCATGGCGGAAACGATGGTGATGGAAAACTGCCGATAGATAGCCCCGGTTGAACCGCCAAAGAAGGCCATCGGGATAAATACCGCAGACAGCACCATAGCAATACCAACCAGTGCTCCCTGTATTTGTGACATGGATTTTTCCGTCGCCTCTTTGGGCGGCAGATGATCCTCCATCATCACGCGTTCCACGTTTTCTACCACCACTATCGCATCATCGACCAATAGACCGATGGCGAGCACCATGCCGAACATCGTCAGGGTGTTTATTGAGTAGCCAAACGCAGCAAGCACGGCAAATGTGCCCAACAATACGACAGGTACGGCGATGGTCGGAATGAGCGTTGCCCGGATGTTTTGCAGGAACAAATACATGACCAGGAACACCAGCACGATCGCTTCAAACAGCGTTTTTACCACTTCATGAATGGAGATGGTCACAAATGGCGTCGTGTCGTACGGGTAGACCACCTTCATTCCCTGCGGGAAGAATGGTTGCAGTTCAACCAGCTTGGCTTTAATAGCGTTCGCGGTATCCAGCGCGTTTGCCCCGGTTGCCAGCTTGATCCCAAGGCCGGATGCAGGCTTACCGTTAATACGCGCCACGACGTTGTAGTTTTCCCCGCCCAACTCGATACGCGCGACGTCTTTCAGGTGAACAACCGAACCATCGCTGTTCACGCGTAAAGTCACTTTGCCGAACTCTTCAGGGTCTTTCAGTCGCGTTTGCGCAATGATAGAGGCGTTCAGCTGCTGGTTAGGTAATGCAGGCGTCCCCCCTAACTGACCTGCGGCAATCTGATCGTTCTGTACCTTCAACTGATTGATCACATCAACCGGCGTGAGCTGATATTTATTCAATAAGTTTGCATCCAGCCAGATGCGCATGGCGTACTGTGCACCAAACAGCTGCACGTCACCCACGCCATTCAGACGGCTGATTGAGTCTTTAACGTTCGAGGCGACGTAATCGGAAATGTCATCCTGTGTGGTTTGTGGGTTGTCAGAAACAAAACCCGCGACCATCAAAAAGCTGCTGCTGGATTTCTCGACGCTGATCCCTTGCTGCTGAACTTCTTGCGGCAGTAGCGGAGTGGCGAGCTGCAGTTTATTTTGCACCTGCACTTGCGCGATATCGGGATCGGTACCGGACTGGAAAGTCAGCGTAATAGTCACACTCCCGGCCGAGTCGCTGGTGGAGGACATATACATCAGGTTATCGATACCATTCATATTCTGTTCGATAACCTGTGTGACTGTATCCTGAACCGTCTGTGCATCCGCACCAGGGTAGGTGGCAGAAATAGCGACCGCAGGAGGCGCAATGGTCGGGTACTGTGCCACGGGCAGTTGCATGATTGCCAGAGCACCCGCCATCATCAGAATGATAGCCAATACCCAGGCAAAGATAGGACGCCTGATAAAAAAGTTAGCCATGTCCGGTTACCTTATTGGGCTTTCGTGGCAGGGGTTTCGGTATCGGCGGTTGCTTTAACCTGAACGCCTGGACGTGCTTTCTGTAAGCCGCTCACGATAACTTTGTCACCCGGTTGCAGGCCTTCGCTAATGAGCCACTTGTCACCAATAGCTTGTGCGGCAACGACTGCGCGAGACTCAACCTGACTCTTGTCGTTAACGACCATTACGGTGGCATCGCCGCGAGGCGTACGCGTTACCCCCTGCTGCGGAACGAGAATGGCATTCGGCTGGACGCCTTCATCAATGCGTGCGCGCACAAACATGCCCGGCAACAGCGTGTGCTGTGGGTTAGGGAACACGGCTCTGAGGGTGATTGAGCCGGTGCTTTCATCAACCGTCACATCGGAAAACTGCAAAGAGCCTTTTAGCGGGTATGACTGACCATTTTCCATTACCAGTTCGACAGTACTGCTGGCGCTGTCTTTATGCAGGCTCCCTTGTTCAACGGACTGTTTGAGGCGCATAAAGTCGTTACTGGACTGTGTCACGTCGACGTAAATGGGATCGAGCTGTTGAACGGTAGCAAGCTCTGTAGCCTGGCCATTCGTGACTAATGCACCTTCGGTGACGTTAGATTTACCGATGCGTCCGCTAATTGGCGATGTCACTTTGGTGTAGGCCAGATTGATATGCGCGCTTTCGACCGCCGCTTTTGCCGCGATCACGGAGGCATCGGCCTGACGAGCATCAGCAATTGCCTGATCGTACTCTTGCTGGCTGATGTACTTGGTGCCAACCAACGGCACATAGCGTTTCACCGTTAAATGCGCGATTGCAGCCGCCGCTTCACTCTTCGCCAGTTCACCTTTGGCGCTGTCATAGTCAGCCTGATAAGTCGCGGGATCGATCTGATAAAGTGACTGTCCGGCTTCAATATCGCTTCCCTCAGTGAAATTCCGTTTAAGCACTATCCCGCTGACCTGGGGACGAACTTCTGCAATTCGGAATGCCGTTGTGCGCCCGGGTAATTCGGTCGTTACGGCTAAAGGAGCCTTTTCGACGACATGGACAGTCACCTGCGGTTCTGCGGGATGAGCTTGTGTTTCTCCCTGATCGTTACAACCGGCGAGTAATGCTGCGGAGACGATGATGAATGAGGGCAGGAGTGAAAACCTGGCATTTTTCGTCATTTCTATTCCTTAAAAAACCGAACGCTCGTTATTAACCGGATAACGCAGGGGGCGATAACGCGCACAAGAAAAATAATAGTTGGCTATCCTACAAATTATTAGCTTGCGATGTAAGCAATACTTATTTATAGGCACGATACACGGCACGTAAAAGCAAAAAAAGATTAATCGACAGCTGTTTCATTGTGGTGTTAATAGCAATACTATGATTCGCATAAACACAAGTTGAAATAAACATTTGGTTTGTGAATATATTGTTTGTTGGTATTCGTTTTGTTTATTCGTGTGCAAAGTCCGTAATAATATTTTTTAGAACTCGTTTAAATAAATGCTAAGTGATACATTTGTTCCGTGTCGCAAATATTAGATAAGAAAGTTAATCATTCTCTACTCTACCTCAGACAGTCGGAACCATGGCCAGAAAAACGAAAGCTGATGCCCTCAAAACGCGGCAGCACCTGATAGAAACGGCGATTGTACAGTTTGCCGCACGTGGCGTAAGCAATACGACGCTAAACGACATTGCGGATGCCGCCAGCGTGACGCGTGGCGCGCTCTATTGGCATTTCGAAAATAAAACTCAACTGTTTAATGAGCTATGGTTACAACAACCACCTTTACGCGATCTGATTCAGGACAAGCTAATTGGTCGTTGGGGGGATAACCCTTTACAGCGATTGCGAGAAAAGTTTGTGGTGGGGTTACAATATATTGCAGAGAACCCTCGTCAGCAGGCATTAATGCAGATTTTATATCATAAGTGTGAATTTCATAACGATATGATATCTGAGCAGGCTATTCGCGATAAAATAGGTATCAGTCATCAAAGCATTCGTGATTCCCTGCAAAAGTGTGTAGATGACAATCTGATTGCCACCACTCTTGATTTAGATGTCATCATCATTATTCTGCACGGTAGTTTTAGCGGAATTATAAAAAACTGGTTAATGAATCCAGTGAGTTATGATCTATATGGGCAAGCTCCAGTATTAGTTGATAATGTACTAAAAATGTTAAGCCCAGACGGTAGCGTCATGCAATTAATGCAGAGTGAAAACCAGGTCGGATAGTTTTTACCGCCAGAGGCTGACGGCTGTCGAAGCATTACCTGAGGTGCTATTCGAGGTCGACGCAGTTGACCAGCTTAAGGGGATTCACTGAGTTCATATTCCGGCACTTGTCGTGCTCTGTTGTCATCAGCTCTATCCATTGGATGAGCAGCGCATCAAAAAGAAAAACGAAGACCGCAAAAACAACCAGCCACCAATACTTGCGAATCATTCCTAAACCCTGTGTATTCATGCCCAAGCGTGCAGGGAATATACACGAAATTTTTAAGCTGAAAAGCAGACTTACAATGCCTTTACTTTGTTGAAAGATCGCCACTCTTTGCCGTCAATCGACTCTTTTTAGACAGGTTTTTTGTCTTACGTTTTTTCACCTTGGCAAGCTCAATTTCTGAAAAATGAGAACCGATACTCAGTCTTCTGAGCCCCATTTTTACGTATTCAGTATTGATCTCAATCCCGACAAACTTGCGACCCAATTCCACGGCGGTAGCACCGGTGGTGAAGCTGCCGGCGAACGGATCGAGTACCTTGTCATCTGGGTTCGAGGACGCCAGAATTATACGCTCCAGGAGGGCTTTGGGTTTCTGGGTGGGGTGGTTTTCGTATTCGTCCATCAGATAGCGTACGCGTGGGAACTCCCAGACATTGCCCGGCACTTTTTTCTGATTGTATGGCTGCGGCGGGTTTTTTCTGTAGTCTATTAGCGCGCGTTTAGCGCCAGTTTTGGCTTCAACCAGAATATCGTCACGATTAAATGTGTAGTTTTTCTGATCTTTTACCATCATCAGGATCGGTTCATACATCGAACCAAAGTAATTTTTGGCTTGTACCCCTGAGCTATCGTATGACCACACGATACGACTCTTGATGGTAAAAAGCGGGCGGCATTTGAGGTCGATGTACGGCATGTTCTCCGTACTGTTCATGATGTACATGGTGCCGTGTGGTTTGAGGATGCGATGGCACTCGTCAATGCACTCAAACAACCACGCCAGAAAGGCCTCTTCGTCCCAGGATTCCACCATCCCGTCAAAGTCTTTCCCGATGTTATAAGGAGGGTCAGCAAAAATGAGTTCGACACTTTCAGACGGCAGTTTTTTCAGTTCAGTTAGCGCGTCACCCAGGATTATCTTTTTAGATTCATCGCCAAAATAGACAGGTTCACATCTCGCGTTCATCGCCAAAGCCTCCCGTGTGACGTCAATAAAAAAGGCGCTTCCCCATGCCGAGTAGCGCCTTTTAAAACAAACATTTAACTGATTAGTATCAGTTCATGCCGTATTTTTTCAGTTTTTTACGCAGCGTACCACGGTTGATGCCCATCATCAGGGCAGCACGGGTCTGGTTACCGCGGGTGTATTGCATCACCATGTCCAACAGGGGCTGTTCTACTTCAGCCAGTACCAGCTCATAGAGATCGTTAACATCCTGACCATTCAATTGAGCAAAATAGTTCTTCAGTGCCTGTTTAACCGAGTCACGCAGGGGCTTTTGAGTTACCTGGTCCTGAGAGTTAACGGTAGAAACGGTCAGTACGTCAGAATTTACGCGTTGTTCGAACATAGTTCTGTCAGCTCTTTATTTCTGTTTACGCAAAATTTTCGAAGTATGCCTCCAACGCCGCCAGCTGTTCGCTGGAATCTTCAATGGCGTTGAATGTGCGCCGAAACTGGTCATCCGGAGCGTGTTCCTGGAGATACCAGGATACGTGTTTACGCGCAATTCGGTACCCTTTTGCCTGACCATAAAAGTCGTGCAGTTCCCGAACGTGCGCACAAAGCAAGCGCTTCACCTCTGCCAGAGGCAGCGGGGGCAGCAGCTCCCCAGTGTCCAGATAATGCTGGATTTCCCGAAAGATCCAGGGTCTTCCCTGAGCTGCACGTCCTATCATCAGGGCATCCGCCCCCGTATAGTCGAGTACAGCTCTGGCTTTATGCGGGTCAGTAATGTCGCCATTCGCGATAATCGGAATGGAAACTTTCTGCTTAACTGCCCGAATACTGTCGTACTCAGCATCTCCATTGAACAAACAGGCGCGGGTGCGTCCATGAATGGTCAGAGCCTGAATGCCACAGTCTTCAGCCAGTTGGGCAATCTCTACGCAGTTACGGTGTTCCGGAGCCCAGCCGGTGCGAATCTTGAGTGTGACAGGAACGTCCACTGCATTGACGACCTCGGTTAGTATCGATTTCACTAAATCCGGGTACTGCAAGAGGGCTGAACCTGCGAGCTTGCGATTCACTTTTTTAGCCGGACACCCCATATTGATATCAATAATCTGGGCGCCGCTTTCCACGTTAATACGTGCGGCATCGGCCATCTCAACAGGGTCGCTACCGGCAATTTGCACCGTGCGAATTCCTGGCTCATCAACGTGCACCATCCGTAAACGAGACTTGTCACTTTCCCAAACCTGCGGGTTAGAAGACATCATCTCGGATACTGTCAATCCGGCTCCCATCTCATAGCACAGCGTCCTGAATGGTCTGTCAGTGATGCCAGCCATAGGTGCTGCGATCAGGCGATTTCTGAGCTGGTATTGTCCGATGCGCATGAGTTAAGAAATGACCATACTGTGACTGCAAGGCGGCGTATATTACGCATTTTTCGCACGAGATGAAAGGCCAAACTTTGACCAATCCACTGAGGTGGATCAATGAATTGCCGTAAATGTGAACGCATGAAAATATTTAATCATATAAATCATCGCATTATAAAAATGTGTCGATTTTATATACACATATAATTTTGCGTAACTTCTCATTTTTTCTTCAGCTGCAGACGGTACTGACAAGATATTCTGCTGAATTAATCAGCAAATTACCTCGTCATTGTGTGATCGCTACCTCATTTTAGTACAGGATCTCGGTATCCCCAGAATAGCTGTCCGTAATCTTGCGTTCATTCAACGGCTGCAGCGGGCGATTGTTTGCTGGCCCAACAATGTAGTGAAATTTAACCAACTGTTCGGCAGAAAGAGCAACAGGCGTTTTCAGGACAGACCAGGTGACGCCTTCGGTGCAGGGAGGTGTTGTTAACGAACCACGGTAGCGCCAGTAGGTTTTATTGTCGGGTAAAAGCTGGTGGATATCGACCGGCGAGAAGATGTCCATGCTGCTGTCCTCCATGGTTGGAAAGGACTCCCACAAATTTTGAATCGCCTGGTTCTGTTCACCCACGTCAAACATAACCGCCACAATAGCAATGTCTCCGGATTGATTTTTGTGGAGCAACTGCATCTCCAGCGGATAGGTTTTACCGTTGAGGGTATGTTCACTCGGGGCGTGAAAATCAAATTGTTTTAAATAATAAAGCGTTTCATCAATTTCAATAGAATTAGATGCGTAACTACTCATCGTTGCTTGCAACGTATGGTTAATGCTCCGAAATCTAGTTGGGCCATCGACGTACTGCATGTTTAGCGCGGGGAGACCGAGTTTACTGGTTGTGGTGGTCTGGATGTCTATGGGGGATTGGTTTATGCCTGTCTGGCACGTTGCATACGCTTTGCTGATTTCTCCCCATCGTGCGGGGCCGTTTTCTTCGGTATATCCCCATGGTACGGCCAGCGTGGTCAGTGGCATCATGCATGCTGCCAGCAAAGTTGTTGTAAAACAGTTGAAACGCATACGTTTACTCAACGAAACTCAATATAAAAAATAACAAAATCAATTGATTATTATATCGCTGAGGAAAGTGTCGGTATGCTGGTCAATTGTCTGAAAATGGCGTGGTCAGATAACCACGCCGGAAGGGATTATTTTTTCTGGCCGGTAATACGACACCACTCTTCTTTCTCTATAACCGGATCGAGCGTAAAGAGATCGGCATAGGCTTCACAGACGCTTTCCGCCTGGCTGGCAAGAATACCAGAAAGCCCAAGCAAACCGCCCTCAACGGGCAGTACGCTGATTAACGGAGCCAGTTCACGTAATGGGCCAGCAAGGATGTTGGCGACCACCACGTCGGCTTTCATCGCCTCTGGCTGGTCTTTCGGCAGATAAAGCTCCAGACGCTCAGAAACACCATTACGCTGGGCGTTATCACGGCTGGCCTGAATCGCCTGCGGGTCGATATCCACGCCAATGGCTTTCGCCGCACCCAGCTTCAGTGCCGCAATGGCAAGAATGCCGGAGCCGCAGCCAAAGTCGATAACCGTTTTACCGTTAAGATCAAGACCGTCCAGCCATTGCAGGCACAGAGAGGTAGTGGGGTGCGTGCCTGTGCCAAATGCCAGACCCGGGTCCAGCATCACGTTGACAGCATTCTCATCCGGGACATCGCGCCAGCTTGGGCAAATCCACAGACGTTCACCAAAGCGCATCGGGTGGAAGTTATCCATCCATTCGCGTTCCCAGTCTTTGTCTTCGAGCTGTTCGATTTTATGCGCGAAGCCTTCACCCAGCAGCGGATGCTGTTCCAGGATGGCAACCACTTCTTTCATGTCGGTTTCTGCATCGAACAAGCCGATAACGTCGGTATCACCCCACAGGCGAGTCTCGCCCGGCAGAGGTTCAAACACCGGCGTATCATGCGTATCCTGGAAAGTAATGGAAACGGAGCCCGCTTCCATCAGCGCATCGCTCAACTCTTCAGCGTTGGCACCGGTCGTGTTCAGTTTCAGTTGGATCCATGGCATGGCAAAACTCTTTATTTATCAGTAGTCAATATGGCGGCTTGCGGGACGGCGGAACCGAAACGGTTGCCTATCAGGAAAGCCAGCAAGCTTATCAGTAACGAGGGCACGATTGGGTGGAAGCCCAGGAACTGAACGTTAAAGGTGGCGAGTAGAGCATAAAGCACGCCGCCGACAATCATCGCGCTCAATGCGCCTGACGCGTTTGCCCGCTCCCAATAGAGGCCCAGCACCAGAGGCCACAGGAAGACGGCTTCCAGCCCGCCAAACGCCAGCAGATTCAGCCAGATAATCATCTCTGGCGGTTTCCAGGCGGCCAGCAACAGTAACGCGCCCAACAGCAGGGTAATCACTGCCGACATGCGTTTCAGCCGGGTTTCGTTTTCCAGCTGTTCCGGGCGAAGGTTCAGGTACAGATCCTTAATGATCGTAGCGGAACTTTGCAGCAATTGGGCATTGATCGTCGACATAATCGCAGCCATAGGTGCGGCGAGGAAAATCCCGGCAGCGACCGGCGGCAGGACTTTGACCATCAGCGTAGGGATAACCAGATCCGGTACCGTCAGGTCAGGGATGACCGCCCGTCCCAGGGCACCCGCCAGATGCATACCAAACATCAGGATCGCCACTACGGTGGTGCCGATGATAATGCCGCGGTGTACCGCTTTACTGTCTTTATAAGAGATGCAGCGTACCGCGGTATGCGGTAGGCCAATCACGCCAAAGCATACTAACACCCAGAATGAGGTCATAAACGTGGGTGACAAAATGTCATCAGCGCCCTGCGGCGAGACCAGTTTAGGGTCGATAGTCTGCAGGGTTACCACCGCATTGCTAAGGCCACCGGCAGCATGAACGACGCCGACCAGCAAAACGATAGTACCAATCAGCATCACCATGCCCTGCATGGTGTCGTTCAGTACACTGGCGCGAAAGCCGCCGAACGCCGTGTATAACGCGATGCTGACGCCAAAAATCAGCAGACCGGTTTCGTAGGGGATACCCGCTGCGGTTTCCAGCAAACGTGCGCCGCCAATAAACTGTACGGTCATTGCCCCGATAAACGCGACCAACAGGCTGAGGCTTGCCAGCCATACCAGCAGGCGGCTCTGGTAGCGCGCAAATAGCATATCGTTGAGGGTAACAGCATTATAGCGGCGTGCCAGAATCGCGAACTTCTTGCCGAGAATACCCAGCGACAGCCAGACGGCAGGCAACTGGATCATCGCCAGCAGCACCCATCCCAGTCCGTATTTGTAAGCGGCACCAGGACCTCCAATAAACGAGCTGGCGCTAATGTAGGTTGCCGTTAGCGTCATCGCTAACACGACCCCGCCCATGGAGCGGCTGCCAAGGAAATATTCATTCAGGAAGGTACCGGTAACTCTCTTACGCATGGCATAAACAGAGAGACCGAATACCACCAGAAGATAGGCGACCAGCGGTAAAATAACTTCAAGCTGCATCGTCATCCTCCAACGGAATGTCGCGATAGATAAACTTTACCATCGCCCAGCACAGCACGATAAAAACCAGCGGCGTTAACAGGCAGGCCATTTCGAACCAGTGCGGTAAGCCGGTAAAACCCAGCGTTGAATCAGGTAAGTAAGCGGCCACTAACCATGTGACCAGATATAAAAGGGTTAGCCACAGCGCCCAGCGCGCCTCTTTATGGGCCTGAACAAAACGAGCGTCCATTTTTTGTCCCTTGTGGATAAAGAAAGCGGGGATTGTACCTTATGGCACGTGCGGGAGGGGAGAAAAACAAAAGGCCGGAATTTCCGGCCTTTTCGGTTAACGCACGCTTACTTTTCCTGAAGTCCGAGTTTTTTCTCCAGGTAGTGGATATTGGTTCCACCGTGCTGGAAGTGCTCGTCATTCATGATACGGATCTGCAGGTCAACGTTGGTTTTGATACCGTCGATGATCAGTTCCTGCAATGCGTTTTTCATACGGGCGATAGCGACGTCGCGGTTTTCGCCATAGCAGATCAGCTTACCGATCATTGAGTCATAGTACGGAGGTACGGTGTAGCCTGCGTAAATATGAGACTCCCAACGCACACCAAAGCCACCCGGCGCGTGGAAACGCGTGATTTTACCCGGGCTTGGCAGGAAGGTGTTCGGGTCTTCAGCGTTGATACGGCATTCAACCGCATGGCCTTTAACCACAACTTCGTCCTGCTTGATGGACAGCGGTTGGCCCGCTGCGATGCGCAGCTGCTCTTTGATCAGGTCAACGCCGGTGATCATTTCGGTTACCGGGTGTTCAACCTGAATACGGGTGTTCATCTCAATGAAGTAGAACTCGCCGTTTTCGAACAGGAACTCGAAAGTACCCGCCCCGCGATAGCCGATATCAACACAGGCTTTGGCGCAACGCTCGCCGATGTAGCGACGCAGTTCCGGGGTAATGCCCGGCGCTGGTGCTTCTTCGACAACTTTCTGGTGACGACGCTGCATGGAGCAGTCACGTTCTGCCAGATAAATCGCGTTACCCTGACCGTCAGCCAGCACCTGAATTTCAATGTGGCGTGGGTTTTCCAGGTATTTCTCCATGTAGACCATATCGTTATTGAAAGCGGCTTTCGCTTCCGCTTTGGTCATGGAGATGGATTGTGCCAGTTCGGCATCGCTGCGCACGACGCGCATACCGCGACCGCCGCCGCCGCCGGAGGCTTTGATGATAACCGGGTAGCCGATGCGTTTAGCATGAGCGCGGTTAGCGTCCATGTCATCGCCCAGCGGGCCGTCAGAGCCTGGGACTGTCGGTACGCCCGCTTTCTTCATCGCGGTGATTGCAGACACTTTGTCGCCCATCAGGCGGATGGTGTCGGCTTTCGGGCCGATGAAGATAAAGCCAGAACGCTCTACCTGCTCAGCAAAGTTGGCGTTCTCAGAGAGGAAGCCATAGCCCGGGTGAATTGCCACCGCGCCGGTGATTTCAGCGGCGCTGATGATAGCCGGGATGTTCAGATAGCTTTTTACGGACGGAGCCGGGCCGATACAGACCGTCTCATCCGCCAGCAATACGTGTTTTAAATCGCGATCCGCACTTGAATGCACAGCGACAGTCTTGATGCCCAGTTCTTTACAGGCACGAAGAATACGCAGGGCAATCTCGCCGCGGTTGGCGATAACAATTTTATCCAACATGTTCGCCTCGTTATTCGATGACGACCAGCGGCTCGTCAAATTCTACCGGTTGACCACTTTCTACCAGAATCGCTTTAACTACGCCGGATTTGTCGGCTTCGATCTGGTTCATCATTTTCATGGCTTCAACGATGCACAGGGTATCGCCCGCATTCACTTTCTGTCCGATTTCGATGAACGCTTTAGCATCCGGGCTCGGGGTGCGGTAGAACGTACCAACCATTGGGGAGCGTACGATGTGACCACTGATTTCCGCTGCTGCCGGAGCTTCCATACTTGGAGAGGCAGTTTGTGCGACAGCGTTAGACAGAGCTGGTTGCTGCATCACTGGTGCAGCATAAGCCTGTTGCATCATCGGAAAACTTGCAGCTGGCGCTGCACGGCTGATGCGTACAGATTCTTCGCCTTCAGAAATTTCCAGTTCGGAGATGCCTGATTCTTCAACCAGCTCGATCAGTTTTTTAATCTTACGAATATCCATGAGTGGGTTCCGTACTCTTTGTTTAGTGAGATTGTGACAGGCGTTTTACCGCCGTCTGTATAGCATTTTTATAACAGTGAGTGACAAGATGCCACGCATCTCAGGCGCTGCACAGGGCGCTGCTGCCATTAAGTGAGATTGCCAGACTTGTTAGTCATTGTGCGGCTATCTTCTGCCATTTTCGGGTAAAAGACAAAATATACCTTCAATATGCGATTGTCACCCTTTCAGCGCCTTAAAAACGCTACCGGGGATAGCAAAGTCGCACATTATAACTATTTCGTAGCAATTGGCAGCTAAATACTGGTCTTATCAGGGAAGATAATCAACCGTTAACATGTAAAGAAAATCGGATCGTCAGTGTTTTGCAACGCACTGCACATATCGTGAAACTACCGCCACCACTGGCGAAACTTCTTGTAACGGCACGCTAACAGCACCGCAGCGATCGCTGCATAAATAATCGGTTGAGGGGAGATAATTTTAACCGACCACAGATAATGTATGGGTGTCAGGATCGCCACAAGATAGACGAAGTTATGCAAATACTGCCATTTTTTACCCAGCTTTCGCTGTGCAGCCTGCGTGGACGTTAAGGTGAGGGCGAATAATATGACCCAACTGGCAATGCCCAAGGTTAAATAAGGCCGCGTAATTAATTCCCGCCCTAACAACGCCAGATTATTAATGCCCAGTTCCAGTAATGCGTAGCTGGTTAAATGCAGCGTTGCCCAGGCAAAACACCATAGCCCTAACAGGCGACGTGTGCGTATCAATAATGGCTGTTTAGCGTAGCGCGCGAGTGGAGAGACCAGCAAGGTCGCCAGCAAGAATTTCAGAGCTGTCCTACCGGTAAAGTGCTGGATATCTTTGACCGGATCGGCGCTCAGGCCGCCGTGATTTACCGCCCAAAATAGCCAGATAAACGGCAAAAAACCGGCAAGATGCAGGCAAACTTTCAGCCCGGTAATGTGCTTTGCAGTCAGACGCACTTAAAAATTCTCCTGCAAATTGAGTCCGCGATACAGTGACGCAACCTCTTCGGCATAGCCGTTAAACATCAGCGTGGGCTGACGCTGTACGTCCAGAATACCGCCAGCGCCAATAAAACGCTCGGTGGCCTGGGACCAGCGGGGATGATCGACATGCGGATTCACGTTGGCATAAAACCCGTATTCATTGGGCGCGGCCAGATTCCAGGTTGTCGGAGGGCGTTCGCGCGTGAGTTTGATACTCACGATCGACTTAATGCCTTTAAATCCATATTTCCACGGCACAATTAAGCGAATGGGCGCGCCATTTTGTGGCGGAAGGGCTTTTCCATAAACCCCCACTGTAAGCAACGTGAGTGGGTGCATCGCTTCATCCAGACGCAGTCCTTCAACATAGGGATACTTCAACCCGCCGCCAATAAAGCGATCTTTTTGTCCCGGCATTTCCTCTGGTGCGTACAGCGTTTCGAACGCGACATACTTCGCATTGCTGGTGGGTTCCACCTGCGCCAACAGTTTATGTAACGGAAAGCCAATCCATGGCACGACCATTGACCAGGCTTCCACACAGCGCATCCGGTAAATCCGTTGCTCCAGCGGGAAACGGGTGGTCAAGGTGTCGTGATCGAGAGTGAGTGGTTTGGCGACCTCACCACTGATTTTTAATGTCCACGGATCGGTTTTCAGGCTACCCGCGTTGGCTGCCGGATCCGCTTTGTCGAGACCGAATTCATAGAAGTTGTTGTAGCCAGAAACTTTATCCGCTGGGGTTAAAGGAAGCGAATTTTGCCAGGCGGCGGGCTTGCTGAAATTAAGCGGCTTTCCCGCGGGCGCGGGCGGGCGGTCATTACCCTTAAACCAACTCAGAAGGTCAGCCTGCGCAGAGTGGGGTAAAGACAACGCGGCTGCGCTGATCCCTAATGCTTTCAGCACCTGACGACGCTGCATAAAA
Organism: Citrobacter sp. Cpo109; assembly: GCF_030332565.1. Taxonomy (NCBI): domain Bacteria; kingdom Pseudomonadati; phylum Pseudomonadota; class Gammaproteobacteria; order Enterobacterales; family Enterobacteriaceae; genus Citrobacter; species Citrobacter sp. Cpo109. The sequence goes on along the minus strand of NZ_JAOWHQ010000049.1, from coordinate 22,626 downwards.
AAAGCCGACTCGTCAGTGACGTCGGCTTCTGTAAATGGACGTAATTTCTTCATAACAGACTCCCGGCTTACGCGTCATAACTGACAGGGGACGCGTAGTTAATATGGCAGGGAGTCTGTAGATGTGCCGCGAAATTTCGTTAATTAAGTGTAAATTTCTGCGCCAGGGTCTGTTACTTCACCTTCACCAGCGTACGGCCTTGCACCTGGTTATTGATGATGGCATCGGCGAACTTCGGCGCATCCGCCAGCGTAATTTCCGTTGCCGCCTGAGCATAGAAAGATTCCGGCAGATCCTTAACCAGACGCGCCCAGGCTTCTGCACGGCGTGCCGGCGGGGTCATCACCGAGTCCACTCCTTGCAAACGAACGTTACGCAGAATGAATGGCATCACCGTGGTTGGCAGAGCGAAACCGCCCGCCAGACCGCAGGCAGCAACACAGCCGCCGTAGTTCATCTGCGCGAGGACTTTCGCCAGAACTTTGTCGCCAACGGTATCCACCGCGCCAGCCCACAGCTGTTTTTCCAGCGGACGAGACTCGGCAAACTCATCGCGACCAAGAATACGGTTTGCGCCCAGGCTTTTCAGGTAGTCGTGGGTGCTTTCACGGCCCGAAACCGCCGCAACCTGATAACCCAGCTTATGCAGTAACGCAACGGCCGTGCTGCCCACGCCTCCGCTGGCGCCTGTGACGACAATCTCACCGTCTTGCGGACGAATTCCTGCATCTTCAAGCGCCATGACGCAAAGCATGGCGGTAAAGCCAGCGGTACCGATGACCATGGCTTTACGTCCATCCAGCCCTTTTGGCAGCGCAACCAGCCAGTCGCCTTTCACGCGTGCGCGTTCTGCCAGTCCACCCCAATGATTTTCACCCACGCCCCAACCGGTCAGTAAAACCTCCTGACCCGCATGAAAACGGGGATCTTCGCTTGCGCGCACGGTACCGGCGAAATCGATACCAGGAATCATCGGAAAATTACGAATGATTTTTCCCTTGCCGGTGATAGCCAGGGCGTCTTTATAGTTCAGGCTTGACCAGTGGACATCCACCGTCACATCGCCTTCCGGTAGCTGATTTTCGTCGAGGGGTTGAACGGATGCGAGGGTTTTTCCGTCCTGCTGTTCTAAGATCAAAGCCTGCATAACCTGTCCTCAATTCGTATAGTGGATTGGAAAATTAATAATGAAGACTATACTCGCTAATCAAAACATGATGCCGATTCTGCGCAATAAATTGCCAGATATACCTGATTTGGTAGTATGCCCTCACAGTTTGTATAAATTGACGGATTTTGCCTTCAGTTTTGCATTTTAGAGTCGATTTATTACTTTCAGGCCTGTTTCATAACTGTCGGAGTTAACACAAGGATGCGATTAACGACGAAATTTTCAGCTTTTGTCACGCTGCTTACTGGGTTAACGATCTTCGTGACTCTGATCGGCTGTTCGCTGAGTTTCTACAACGCTATTCAATATAAGTTCACCACGCGCGTTCATGCGGTCGCGACGGCGATTGATACGCATCTGGTCTCCAGAGATGTCGTTACGTTAACCCCGCAAATCGATGAGCTGATGGTTTCTGTTGATATCGTGCGCATCGAACTGTTGCAGGGCGGAAATGTGGTGTATGACCACTCACGCACCAGCAGCTACCGACCGGCAGGGACGAACAATCTCTACCGCGAGATTACCGTACCGTTGGTCAAGCATCCGGGTATGTCATTGCGTCTGGTTTATCAGGATCCAATGGGTAACTATTTCCATTCGCTACTGACCACCGCACCGCTCACGATAGCCATTGCTTTCATTATTCTGATGCTCTTTTTGTCTGTGCGCTGGCTTCAGCGCCAGCTTTCAGGTCAGGAACTGCTGGAGATTCGTTCCACGCGTATTCTGAACGGCGAGCGTGGACCGAACGTGCGGGGAACGGTCTATGAATGGCCTGCGCGTACCAGCAGTGCGCTCGATATGCTGCTGACTGAAATTCAAAATGCCCGCGAGCAACGCAGCCGCCTGGATACGCTGATTCGTTCCTATGTCGCGCAGGATACAAAAACCGGGCTAAGCAACCGCTTGTTCTTTGATAACCAACTGGCCACGCTGCTGGAAGATCAGGAAAAAGTAGGCTCGCATGGCGTCGTGATGATGGTGCGCCTGCCGGATTTTACGCTGCTGCGCGATAGCTGGGGAATCACCCTCGCAGAAGAACAAATCTCGACGCTGATCAATTTGTTGTCGACTTTTATGACGCGATATCCGGGCGCGTTGCTGGCGCGCTACCACCGTAGCGATTTTGCTATCCTGCTGCCACACCGCACGTTGAAAGAGGCGGAAAGCATTGCCGGGCAATTATTAAAAGCGGTAGATGCACTTCCGGCTAATAAAATGATCGATCGTGCCGATATGGTTCATATTGGCATTTGCGTTTGCCGCAGCGGTCAGTCGCCGGAGCAAGTGATGGATCATGCTGAAGCCGCCACCCGGAATTCGGTATTGCAGGGCGGAAATAGCTGGTCGGTCTATGATGACTCGCTGCCGGAAAAAGGTCGGGGCAACGTACGCTGGCGAACGCTTATCGAACAGATGCTTAGCCGGGGCGGGCCGAGAATTTATCAAAAGCCTGCCGTAACGCGTGAAGGCCGGGTGCACCATCGGGAGTTGATGTGCCGTATTTTTGATGGCAACGAAGAGGTCATTTCGGCGGAATATATGCCGATGGTCCTGCAATTTGGTCTGGCAGAAGAATATGACCGTTTGCAGATAAGCCGTCTGATCCTGCTTTTGGGCTACTGGCCGCAGGAAAATCTGGCGATGCAGACAACGGTTGAATCGCTTATTCGTCCACGTTTTCAGCGCTGGCTGCGTGATACGCTGATGCAGTGCGAAAAATCATTACGCAAACGCATAATTATTGAACTTGCTGAGGCAGATGTCTGTCAACATATCAGCCGGTTACAGCCCGTCATCAGATTGATGAATGCGCTGGGCGTGCGTATTGCCGTTACGCAGGCGGGGTTAACGCTGGTGAGCACCAGTTGGATCAAAGAGCTTAACGTTGAGTTATTGAAGCTGCATCCAAGTCTGGTGAGGAACATTGATAAGCGAACGGAAAATCAGCTTCTGGTTCAAAGCCTGGTGGAGGCCTGTTCGGGAACACCCACACAGGTTTACGCCACGGGCGTACGTTCGCGTAGTGAGTGGCATACGCTGACAGAACGCGGAGTTGCAGGTGGGCAAGGGGATTTTTTTGCCGCATCACAACCACTTGACACTAACGTGAAAAAATATTCGCAAAGATACTCGGTTTAACCTGCCGTTTAATTTGTTTTCACGTAGAATAACGCGCGCTGTGCCTTCTGGGGGTGTGCTTGCCTGCTCGCCAGGTTGTAACAGCAAACATGCAGGTGAATGACCTTTGACAGGTTGCAAACAAAAGCGAGGAGTGCTGCTGATTTATTCAGCCCTGATGGACTCAGGCCGGTTTTGTAACAAAGGAAACGAACTGCACTAATTTTCACCGTAGCAGATGATTTTTGCGCCTTGTCGCTGCTGCGTGTGGTTGGTAAAGTAAGCGGATTTTGTTTTCCGCCCCAGCTTTCAGGATTATCCCTTAGTATGTTGAAAAAATTTCGTGGCATGTTTTCCAATGACCTGTCCATTGACCTGGGTACCGCGAATACCCTTATTTATGTAAAAGGACAAGGCATCGTATTGAATGAGCCTTCTGTTGTGGCCATTCGTCAGGATCGTGCCGGTTCGCCGAAAAGCGTGGCTGCAGTAGGTCATGATGCGAAGCAGATGCTGGGTCGTACGCCGGGCAATATCGCTGCAATTCGCCCAATGAAAGACGGCGTTATCGCTGACTTCTTCGTGACTGAAAAAATGCTCCAGCACTTTATCAAGCAAGTGCACAGCAATAGCTTCATGCGCCCAAGCCCGCGCGTACTGGTGTGTGTACCGGTTGGAGCAACTCAGGTTGAACGCCGTGCGATCCGTGAATCAGCTCAGGGCGCAGGTGCTCGTGAAGTCTTCCTGATCGAAGAGCCGATGGCGGCCGCGATCGGTGCGGGTCTGCCAGTTTCTGAAGCAACCGGTTCAATGGTTGTGGATATCGGTGGCGGTACCACTGAAGTTGCCGTTATCTCCCTGAATGGCGTGGTTTACTCCTCTTCTGTCCGTATTGGCGGCGACCGCTTCGATGAAGCCATCATTAATTATGTTCGTCGTAACTACGGTTCCCTGATCGGTGAAGCGACCGCAGAACGTATTAAACACGAGATCGGTTCCGCTTATCCGGGTGACGAAGTGCGCGAAATCGAAGTTCGCGGTCGTAACCTGGCTGAAGGCGTTCCGCGCGGCTTTACCCTGAACTCCAACGAGATTCTGGAAGCCCTGCAGGAACCGCTGACCGGTATCGTGAGCGCAGTAATGGTTGCACTGGAACAGTGCCCGCCGGAACTGGCGTCTGACATCTCCGAACGCGGTATGGTGCTGACCGGTGGTGGTGCGCTGCTGCGTAACCTTGACCGTCTGTTAATGGAAGAAACCGGTATTCCAGTTGTTGTTGCTGAAGATCCGCTGACCTGCGTGGCGCGCGGCGGCGGCAAGGCGCTGGAAATGATCGACATGCACGGCGGCGACCTGTTCAGCGAAGAGTAATCGGATGCAGGTTGGGTAGCCCCCGCGGGTTGCCCTTCCGCTCTGATACGAGAATACGCATAGACTATGAAGCCAATTTTTAGCCGTGGCCCGTCGCTACAGATTCGCCTTATTCTGGCGGTGCTGGTGGCGCTCGGCGTTATTATTGCCGACAGCCGCCTGGGTACGTTTAGTCAAATCCGAACGTACATGGATACCGCCGTCAGTCCTTTCTACTTTATCTCAAATGGTCCTCGTGAATTACTCGACGGCGTGTCGCAAACGCTGGCTTCGCGTGACCAACTCGAACTTGAAAACCGTGCGTTGCGTCAGGAACTGCTGCTGAAAAACAGCGAACTACTGATGTTGGGGCAATACAAACAGGAGAACGCGCGTTTGCGTGAGCTGCTGGGATCGCCATTGCGTCAGGACGAACAAAAGATGGTGACGCAGGTCATCTCAACGGTTAATGACCCTTACAGCGATCAGGTCGTGATCGACAAAGGGAGCGTTAACGGCGTCTACGAAGGCCAGCCGGTTATTAGCGACAAAGGCGTAGTAGGTCAGGTCGTGGCAGTGGCTAAATTAACCAGCCGCGTGCTGCTGATTTGCGATGCGACGCATGCGCTGCCTATTCAGGTACTGCGTAATGATATCCGCGTAATCGCTGCGGGTAACGGCTGCACCGACGATCTTCAGCTCGAACACCTGCCGGCCAACACCGACATTCGCGTTGGCGATGTGCTGGTCACCTCGGGTCTGGGTGGACGTTTCCCTGAAGGTTATCCGGTTGCTGTTGTTTCTTCCGTTAAGCTGGACACTCAGCGCGCTTATACTGTGATTCAGGCTCGCCCGACTGCGGGTCTGCAGCGTCTGCGCTATCTGCTGCTGTTGTGGGGTGCCGATCGTAATGGCGCAAACCCGATGACGCCGGAAGAAGTACACCGCGTTGCTAATGAACGTCTGATGCAAATGATGCCGCAAGTTCTGCCTGCACCAGATACCATGGGACCGCCTGCGCCGATGCCAGCACCTGCAACAGGCGTGGCTCCAGCGCCCGCAGATACCACGCCGCCACAACCTGCTCCGCGTAAGCCGGGAGGACAGTAAGTGGCAAGCTATCGTAGCCAGGGACGTTGGGTGATTTGGCTCTCGTTCCTTATTGCACTGTTGCTGCAAGTCATGCCCTGGCCGGATGACATTCTGGTTTTCCGGCCAAACTGGGTGCTGCTCATCTTGTTGTATTGGATCCTGGCGCTGCCGCATCGCGTAAATGTGGGCACGGGATTTGTGGTGGGTGCCATACTGGATCTCATCAGCGGCTCCACGCTTGGCGTGCGCGCATTGTCGATGAGTATCATTGCTTATCTGGTCGCGCTGAAATTCCAGCTATTCCGCAACCTCGCGCTCTGGCAACAGGCGCTGGTGGTCATGTTGTTATCACTGGTCGTGGATATTATTGTTTTCTGGGCCGAGTTTTTAGTGATCAACGTCTCTTTCAGACCTGAAGTGTTCTGGAGTAGTGTAGTGAATGGTGTGCTTTGGCCATGGCTATTCTTACTGATGCGTAAAGTCCGTCAGCAGTTTGCGGTGCAATAAGGTTGATATGAATACTCTGTATCTTGCTTCAGGTTCTCCACGTCGTCAGGAGTTGCTCGCTCAGCTTGGTGTTACGTTTGAACGACTGGTCCCTGGGATTGAAGAACAGCGGCACCCGCAGGAAAGCGCGCAGCAGTACGTTTCCCGTCTGGCGCGCGAAAAAGCGCAGGCTGGCGTAGTACTGGCACAGCGCGATTTGCCGGTATTGGGTGCGGATACCATCGTTATCCTTAATGGCGAAGTGTTGGAAAAACCGCACGACGCCGACCATGCCGCAGCAATGCTGCGCAAACTGTCGGGCAAAACGCATCAAGTTATGACGGCCGTGGCACTGGCCGATCGCCAGCACAGTCTGGACTGCCTGGTAGTGACGGAAGTGACATTCAGAGCACTAACCGATGAGGACATCGCGGGCTATGTTGCCAGCGGTGAACCAATGGATAAAGCAGGTGCATACGGTATTCAAGGGTTGGGTGGCTGTTTTGTCAGGAAGATAAATGGCAGCTATCACGCCGTAGTCGGCTTACCGCTGGTAGAAACGTATGAGTTGCTGACCAATTTTAACGCACTGCGTGAGAAAAGGGATAAACATGACGGCTGAATTGTTGGTAAACGTAACGCCATCGGAAACTCGGGTGGCTTACATTGATGGCGGTATTCTGCAGGAAATTCATATTGAACGTGAGGCGCGACGCGGAATCGTAGGCAATATCTACAAAGGTCGTGTAAGTCGTGTACTTCCGGGTATGCAGGCGGCTTTTGTAGATATTGGACTGGATAAAGCCGCATTTCTTCACGCTTCTGACATCATGCCGCACACCGAATGCGTGGCGGGTGAAGAACAAAAACAGTTCACTGTACGCGACATTTCTGAACTGGTGCGCCAGGGTCAGGATCTGATGGTGCAGGTGGTAAAAGATCCGTTGGGAACTAAAGGCGCACGCCTGACGACGGACATCACGCTGCCTTCCCGTTATCTCGTCTTTATGCCGGGTGCTTCGCACGTTGGCGTATCCCAACGTATCGAAAGCGAAACCGAACGCGAACGCCTGAAAAAAGTGGTGGCGGATTACTGCGATGAGCAGGGCGGCTTCATCATTCGCACGGCGGCGGAAGGCGTATGCGAAGAGGATCTGGCCTCGGATGCTGCCTACCTGAAGCGCGTCTGGACGAAAGTCATGGAGCGTAAAAAGCGCCCGCAAACGCGCTACCAGATGTACGGTGAACTGGCACTGGCACAGCGCGTGTTGCGTGACTTTGCTGATGCACAGCTTGACCGCATCCGCGTCGACTCCCGTCTGACCTATGAGGCATTACTGGAATTTACGGCGGAATATATCCCCGAGATGACCAGCAAGCTGGAACATTACAGCGGGCGCCAGCCTATTTTTGATCTCTTTGACGTAGAGAATGAAATCCAGCGCGCGCTGGAACGCAAAGTTGAGCTGAAGTCCGGCGGTTATCTGATCATCGATCAAACCGAAGCGATGACCACGGTCGATATCAATACCGGCGCGTTTGTTGGGCATCGTAATCTCGACGACACTATCTTTAATACTAATATTGAAGCAACGCAGGCCATTGCTCGTCAGCTGCGTCTGCGTAACCTCGGCGGTATTATCATTATCGATTTTATCGACATGAATAATGAAGATCACCGTCGCCGGGTGCTGCACTCCCTGGAGCAGGCTCTGAGCAAGGATCGCGTAAAAACCAGCATTAACGGTTTTTCACAGCTGGGCCTGGTGGAGATGACGCGCAAGCGCACACGTGAAAGCGTGGAGCATGTACTGTGCAACGAGTGTCCGACCTGCCATGGGCGTGGTACGGTGAAAACGGTGGAAACCGTATGCTATGAAATCATGCGCGAAATCGTGCGCGTACACCATGCATATGACTCTGACCGTTTCCTGGTTTATGCCTCTCCGGCAGTGGCTGAAACCCTGAAAGGTGAAGAGTCACACGCGTTGGCGGAAGTTGAGATTTTTGTCGGCAAACAGGTCAAAGTACAAGTCGAACCGCTGTATAACCAGGAGCAGTTCGACGTCGTCATGATGTAAATCGTGTAGTGGCACCCGCGTATGTAAGCCGGATAAGGCGCAAGCGCCATTATCCGGCAATATTCACTCAAGGGGTGTGAGTCATATTTTTTGGTAGACAAGGAGAGGCGCGTGAGGCGATTGCCGGGGATTTTACTGCTCACTGGAGCCGCATTCGTTGTCATCGCAGCGCTGTTGGTCAGTGGACTGCGCCTTGCGTTACCTCATCTTGATAGCTGGCGTCCGGCCATTCTTGGCAAGATTGAATCCGCCACAGGTCTGCCTGTTTCCGCCAGCCAGCTTTCTGCCAGCTGGCAAAATTTCGGTCCTACGCTTGAAGCGCGTAATATCCATGCGCAGCTGAAAGATGGGGGAGAATTTTCGGTAAAACGCGTCACGCTGGCGCTGGATGTCTGGCAAAGTTTGCTGCACATGCGCTGGCAGTTTCGCGATCTCACCTTCTGGCAACTTCAGTTGCGCACCAATACTCCTATCCAGCGCAGTGAAGGCGGAGATGGGATTGAAACCGGCCATCTCAGCGATCTCTTCCTGCGTCAGTTTGACCATTTCGATCTACGCGACAGCCATATCAGCTTTATAACCCTCTCAGGTCAACGTGCTGAACTGGCGATCCCACAGCTTACCTGGCTGAACGGTAAAAATCGGCATCGCGCCGAGGGTCAGGTCAGCCTCTCCAGCCTGACCGGACAGCACGGCGTTATGCAGGTGCGTATGGATCTGCGTGATGACGAAGGGCTGTTGAATAACGGTCGGGTCTGGCTGCAGGCAGATGACATCGACGTCAAACCGTGGTTGGGCAAATGGATGCAGGATAATGTCGCGCTGCAAACCGCGCGTTTTAGCCTGGAAGCATGGATGACGATCAGCAAAGGCGTCGTTTCTGGTGGCGATGTCTGGCTAAAAAAAGGCGGGGCAAGTTGGCTGGGTGAAAATCGTACGCACACGCTCTCCGTCGATAATCTGACGGCGCACATCAGCCGTGAAGAAGCGGGCTGGCAATTCTCTATTCCCGATACCCGTATCACCATGGATGATAAACCCTGGCCGAGCGGGGCATTAACGCTGGCCTGGATCCCTGAGCAGGAAGTCGGTGGCGAGAATAACAAACGCAGTGATGAGCTACGCATTCGCGCCAGTAATCTGGAACTGGCCGGGTTAGAAGGACTGCGTCCGATGGCGTCCAGGTTATCGCCTGCGCTGGGTGATATCTGGCGGGCCACGCAACCCAGCGGCAAAATAGATGTGCTTGCGCTGGATATCCCGTTACAGGCGACAGAAAAAACCCGCTTCCTGTCCTCGTGGACCGATTTGGCCTGGAAACAGTGGAAGCTGCTGCCGGGGGCAGAACATTTCTCCGGTACGCTTGCGGGAAGCGTTGAAAATGGGGCGCTCACCGCCTCCATGAAACAAGCAAAAATGCCGTATGAAACCGTCTTCCGCGCGCCGCTGGAAATAGAGAACGGCGTGGCGACGCTAAGCTGGCTGAAGAATGATAAAGGCTTCCAGTTAGACGGGCGCAACATTGATGTTAAAGCGAAAGCGGTACATGCGCGCGGTGGTTTTCGCTATCTGCAACCGGCTGATGATGATCCATGGTTGGGCATTCTGGCAGGCATCAGCACCGACGATGGCTCTCAGGCCTGGCGCTACTTCCCGGAAAACCTGATGGGCAAAGAGCTGGTTGACTACCTCAGCGGCGCTATTCAGGGCGGCGAGGCGGATAACGCCACGCTGGTGTATGGCGGTAACCCGAATCTGTTCCCGTATCTGCACAACGAAGGGCAGTTTCAGGTCCTGGTGCCGCTACGCAATGCGAAATTTGCTTTCCAGCCCGACTGGCCTGCGCTAACCGATCTTAATATCGAACTAAACTTCATTAACGATGGCCTGTGGATGAAGACGGATAGCGTCAATCTGGGCGGCGTGAAGGCCAGTAACCTGACGGCTAATATTCCCGACTATGCAAAAGAAAAGCTGCTGATTGATGCCGATATCAACGGGCCAGGCAAGGCGGTTGGACCTTATTTTGATGAGACACCATTGAAGGATTCTCTCGGCGCCACGCTGGAACAGTTGCAAATTGACGGTGATGTGAATGCTCGCTTACATCTTGATATTCCGCTAGACGGCTCGCTGGTTACTGCCAAAGGCGACGTCAACCTGCGTAATAACAGTCTGTTTATTAAACCGCTCGACAGCACGATGAAGAATTTGAATGGTAAATTCAGCTTTATCAACGGCGATCTGAAGAGCGAGCCGATGACGGCGAACTGGTTTAATCAGCCGCTGAACGTCGACTTCTCCACCACCGAAGGGGCGAAAGCCTATCAGGTAGCCGTGAACCTGCAAGGCGACTGGCAACCAACCCGCATGGGGATTTTACCGGCGCAGGTCAACGATGCGTTACGTGGCAGCATGGCGTGGAATGGCAAGGTGGGTATCGATCTTCCGTATCATGCCGGGCCGACCTACGACATTGAGCTAAAGGGTGACCTGAAGAATGTAAGTAGTCACTTACCTGCTCCGCTGAATAAAGCGGCCGGTGAGGCGTTGCCGGTAAACGTTAAGGCTAACGGCAATCTGCGCAGCTTTGAACTGACCGGTAATGCTGGCAGTAAGAACCACTTTAACAGCCGCTGGTTGCTGAATCAGAAACTGACGCTTGACCGCGCTATCTGGACGTCGGAAAGCCGCACTGTGCCCGCGTTACCCGATCAGCAAGGCATTGAGCTTAATCTTCCCCCTATGGATGGCGCGCAATGGCTGGCATTGTTCCAAAAAGGCGCAGCGGATAACGTTGGCACTAATGCCAACTTCCCACAACGCATCACCGTGCGTACGCCATCGTTATCCCTGGGCGGTCAGCAGTGGAATAATTTGAGTATTGTGTCTGAGCCTGCGAGCAATGGCTCTATCGTACAGGCGCAGGGTCGTGAAATTAACGCCACGCTGGCGATGCGCAATAATGCGCCATGGTTGGCCAATATTAAGTATCTTTATTACAACCCCAGCGCGGCGAAAGCGTCACCGGGCAACACACCAGCCTCGCCGTTTTCCGCCGTGGACAACTTCAGCTTCCGCGGCTGGCCGGACCTTCAGTTACGCTGTGCCGAGTGCTGGATGTGGGGACAGAAATATGGGCGTATTGACGCCGATGTAGCAATTAAAGGCGACACGCTAACGCTGAGCAACGGTCTGTTGGATACGGGATTTGCCAGACTGACCACCGATGGCGTGTGGGTGAATGCGCCGGGCAAAGAACGAACGTCACTGAAGGGTAAACTGAGCGGTAATAAAATTGACTCCGCTGCCAGTTTCTTTGGCGTATCGACCCCGATTCGTAACTCTTCGTTCAACGTGGAGTATGACCTGCACTGGCGTAACCCGCCATGGGATCCGGATGAAGCTTCGCTGAATGGGATTTTGCGTACCCGGTTGGGCAAAGGTGAGCTTACTGAACTCAGCACCGGACATGCGGGGCAACTATTGCGACTGCTGAGCTTTGATGCGTTGCTACGTAAACTGCGTTTTGATTTTAGCGATACCTTCAGTGAAGGTTTCTATTTCGACTCGATTCGCAGTACGGCGTGGATCAAAGATGGCGTGATGCATACCGACGACACGCTGGTGGACGGTCTGGAGGCAGACATTGCGATGAAAGGCTCAGTGAACCTGGTCCGTCGGGAGCTGGATATGGAAGCCATTGTCGCGCCTGAAATTTCTGCCACCGTAGGGGTTGCCGCTGCGTTTGCTGTCAATCCGATTGTCGGCGCGGCGGTGTTTGCTGCCAGTAAGGTTCTGGGACCATTGTGGAGCAAAGTTTCGATTCTGCGCTATCGCATCACCGGTCCGGTCGATAAGCCGCAGATTAACGAAGTTCTGCGCCAGCCGCGCAAAGAAAGCCAGCAATGATTTGACGGGGGCGAGTAATTGCCCCAATCTCAGTACAGTGATCTTCTACCGCAGTCCGTAGGCCGGAAAAGGCGTTCACGCCGCCATCCGGCATTGAAGTGCCTGATGGCGACGCTGGCGCGTCTTATCAGGCCTACAACAGAAACTAATGAGTACCAAAACGATGAGTCTGAACCTGGTAAGTGAACAATTGCTAGCAGCGAATGGCCTGAAACATCAGGATCTGTTTGCCATTCTGGGCCAACTGGCCGAACGCCGTCTTGACTACGGCGATCTCTATTTTCAGTCGAGCTATCACGAATCCTGGGTTTTAGAAGACCGCATCATTAAAGACGGTTCTTACAATATCGATCAGGGTGTTGGCGTGCGCGCCATCAGCGGCGAAAAAACAGGGTTTGCCTATGCAGACCAGATTAGCCTGCTGGCGCTGGAGCAAAGTGCTCATGCTGCCCGTACTATCGTGCGTGACAACGGTGACGGCAAAGTAAAAACGCTGGGAGCGGTTGAGCATCAGGCGCTTTACACCTCGGTTGATCCGTTACAGAGCATGAGCCGCGAAGAGAAACTGGATATTCTGCGTCGCGTTGATAGCGTGGCCCGTGCCGCCGACAAACGCGTCCAGGAAGTAACCGCCAGCCTGACCGGTGTTTATGAACTGATCCTGGTAGCCGCGACCGACGGTACGTTGGCCGCTGACGTTCGTCCGCTGGTACGCCTGTCCGTAAGCGTACAGGTGGAAGAAGATGGTAAGCGCGAGCGCGGCGCTAGCGGTGGTGGCGGTCGTTTTGGCTATGACTATTTCCTGGGCGACCTCGATGGTGAAGTCCGTGCTGACGCGTGGGCGAAAGAGGCCGTACGCATGGCGTTGGTTAATCTGTCCGCAGTAGCAGCGCCTGCTGGTACGCTGCCGGTAGTACTCGGCGCTGGCTGGCCTGGCGTTCTGTTGCATGAAGCGGTAGGTCATGGTCTGGAAGGCGACTTTAACCGTCGTGGTACCTCGGTATTCAGCGGTCACATGGGTGAGCTGGTGGCGTCGGAACTGTGTACCGTTGTGGATGATGGCACAATGGCGGACCGTCGTGGCTCTGTGGCTATTGATGATGAAGGCACTCCGGGTCAGTACAACGTGCTGATCGAAAACGGTATTCTGAAAGGCTACATGCAGGACAAACTGAACGCGCGCCTGATGGGCGTTGCGCCAACGGGTAACGGTCGCCGTGAATCTTACGCGCACCTGCCGATGCCACGTATGACCAACACCTACATGCTGCCTGGGAAATCCACGCCGCAGGAAATCATCGAATCCGTTGAATACGGTATTTATGCGCCTAACTTCGGCGGCGGCCAGGTGGATATCACCTCCGGGAAATTCGTGTTCTCGACGTCTGAAGCGTATCTGATTGAAAACGGTAAAGTAACCAAACCGGTGAAAGGCGCGACGCTGATTGGGTCTGGTATCGAAGCGATGCAGCAGATTTCAATGGTAGGTAACGACCTGAAGCTGGATAACGGGGTTGGTGTGTGCGGTAAAGAAGGGCAGAGTTTGCCGGTGGGCGTGGGCCAGCCGACGCTGAAGGTGGATAACCTGACGGTAGGTGGTACTGCATAACATCATGATGTATGCCCGATAAGCACTAGTGCTATCGGGCATCTTTCCGGACGCGGTGTCAACGCCTTATCCGGCCAATGCTCTTTTTATTTCTCTTTTCCCCGGCCGTACATCCCCTGAAAAAGCTGCGCCACATCGACAAAATAATCCGTCAGATAGTTAATCACTACCTGGACCTTGAGCGGCAATTTGTCTTTTTCGGTATACAGCGCATAGACCGGACGCGGATCCGACTGGTAGCGGGGAAGGAGGATCTCCACTTCGCCACGATTGATCTCATTGATCACCCACATCAGCGGAACATAGGCAATGCCCGCACCCGCAGCCAGCCAGCGCACCAATGTCATCGGATCGTTAGTCACAAAACGACCCTCTGGGATCAGGCGGGTGGAAATTCCTTCCGGAGCGATAAGCTCGAATTCATTATCCGGGCGCACGCTGTATTCCAGCCACGAGTGGTTGCTGAGATCGGCGGGTTTCTCCGGGGCACCAAACTGTGCGAGATAGCTTTTAGCCGCGCAGACTACCATCGGCATGGCACCCAGGCGACGCGAGAACAGACTGGAGTCCTGCAACGCACCGACGCGGATAACCACGTCCAGACCATCGGCGATTAAATCCGGGGCCGGGATGCCTGTTACCAGATTTACCGTCAGACCGGGGTATTCCTTCAGCATTGTCGCGGTCAATCCGGCGAGGACATTTTGTGCCATGGTTGAAGAACAACCAATGCGCAGCGTGCCGATGGGCGTGTTGTTAAAGGCATAAAGCTGCTCGTGAACATCCTGCGCTTCGTGCAGCATTCTCCGGCAGCCCTGGTAGTAGATTTTACCGGCTTCGGTCAGCCCAATGCTGCGTGTACTGCGGTTTAGCAGCTTAACCTGTAGCTCATCTTCCAGTTTGGAGACCGTCTGGCTTATCGATGAAACGCTCATTTGTAGCTGTCTTGCGGCGGCGGTGAAGGAACCCAGTTCGACGACTTTGGCGAACACCGACATACGTTTTAATCGTTCCATTGTTCACTCTGGCTTAAAAGTGATTTAGATCACATAATATAGATAACAGCATAACAGTTACGTTAATATATTATTATTCAAATAACAGCTATGTCGCTCTCGCCTGGCTCATCCTTGCCCTTCTCTGCGGTGACATACGCTAGAAAATCTATCACCTGCACTCTCTTAAGTTACCAAGGTCAACATGAGTCTGTTTCCCGTTATCGTGGTGTTTGGTTTGTCCTTCCCACCGATTTTTTTCGAATTACTTTTGTCACTGGCGATTTTCTGGCTGGTGCGCCGGATGCTGGTTCCAACCGGCATCTATGATTTTGTCTGGCATCCGGCTCTGTTTAACACCGCGCTGTATTGCTGCCTGTTCTATTTAATAACGCGCCTGTTCGTTTGAGGTTGAAGTGAAAACACTAACAAAAAAACTCTCCCGTACGGCCACGACTCTCGTACTGGTCATTCTGGCCTTCATCGCTATTTTTCGCGCATGGGTGTATTACACCGAGTCGCCATGGACACGTGATGCGCGTTTCAGCGCGGAAGTTGTCGCTATTGCGCCGGATGTTGCGGGTCTTATTTCCAACGTTAACGTCCATGATAACCAACTGGTGAAAAAGGATCAGATTCTGTTCACCATCGATCAGCCACGCTACAAGAAAGCCCTTGAGCAGGCCGAAGCTGATGTTTCTTATTATCAGGTTCTGGCCCAGGAAAAACGCCAGGAAGCTGGTCGTCGTAACCGCCTGGGCGTGCAGGCCATGTCTCGTGAAGAGATTGACCAGTCAAACAACGTCCTGCAAACCGTATTACACCAGCTTGCGAAAGCACAAGCGACCCGCGACCTGGCAAAATTAGATCTGGAACGTACCGTCATTCGCGCACCAGCAGACGGTTGGGTCACTAACCTGAACGTTTATAGCGGCGAATTTATTACGCGTGGTTCCACAGCGGTGGCACTGGTCAAACAGCATTCTTTCTATGTGCTGGCTTATATGGAAGAAACCAAACTAGAAGGCGTTCGCCCTGGATATCGTGCTGAGATCACCCCGCTTGGCAGTAATAATGTCTTAAAAGGCACCGTTGATAGCGTGGCGGCGGGGGTAACAAATGCCAGCAGTACGCAGGATGCAAAAGGTATGGCGACCATTGATTCAAATCTGGAATGGGTGCGCCTGGCGCAGCGTGTACCGGTGCGAATCCGCCTTGATGAGCAGCAGGGAACTCTGTGGCCTGCCGGGACGACGGCTACCGTTGTCATTACCGGTAAGCAGGACCGTGATGCAAGCCAGGAGTCCTTCTTCCGTAAAATGGCGCACCGCCTGCGTGAGTTTGGTTAATCGCGATGGGTATTTTCTCCATTGCCAACCAGCATATCCGCTTTGCGGTAAAACTGGCATGCGCGATTGTACTGGCGCTGTTCGTTGGTTTTCACTTCCAACTTGAGACTCCGCGTTGGGCGGTGCTGACTGCAGCTATTGTGGCGGCAGGCCCGGCCTTTGCTGCGGGTGGGGAACCCTATTCAGGGGCTATTCGCTATCGCGGCATGCTGCGTATTGTCGGGACATTTATCGGTTGTATTGCCGGACTGATCATTATCATCAGTATGATCCGCGCTCCGTTATTGATGATACTGGTGTGCTGTATCTGGGCCGGTTTTTGTACCTGGATCTCGTCACTGGTGAAGATCGAGAACTCCTATGCCTGGGGGCTTTCGGGCTATACAGCGCTGATCATCGTCATTACCATTCAGGCTGAACCGCTGCTGACGCCACAATTTGCGCTCGAACGTTGCAGTGAAATTGTGATGGGGATTGTCTGTGCCATTGTGGCCGATCTGCTTTTCTCTCCCCGTTCGATAAAACAAGAGATTGATGTTGAGCTGGACAGCCTGCTGGTGGCGCAATATCAACTGATGCAGTTGTGCATTAAGCACGGCGACAGCGAGGTTGTGGATAAAGCCTGGGGCGATTTAGTCCGTCGTACGGCAGCGCTGGAAGGTATGCGCAGTAACCTGAATATGGAGTCTTCACGCTGGGGGCGTGCTAACCGCAGGCTTAAAGCATTGAACACGCTGTCGCTCACGCTCATCACGCAGTCCTGTGAAACCTATCTTATTCAGAACACCCGACCGGAACTGATTACTGATACTTTCCGCGAGTTGTTCGATACGTCGGTTGAAACGGCGCAGGATGTCCATAAACAGCTGAAGCGGATGCGTCGGGTGATTGCCTGGACTGGCGAGCGCGAAACGCCGGTCACCATATACAGCTGGGCGGGGGCTGCGACGCGCTACCTGCTGCTCAAACGTGGTGTGGTGAGTAATACCAAGATTAGCGCTACGGAAGAAGAGATCCTGCAAGGTGAGCCGGTGGTGAAAGTGGAGTCTGCCGAGCGTCATCATGCGATGGTTAACTTCTGGCGTACCACGCTTTCTTGTGTGCTGGGAACCTTATTCTGGTTGTGGACCGGATGGACCTCCGGCAGCGGCGCAATGGTGATGATTGCGGTCGTCACCTCGCTGGCAATGCGTTTGCCAAATCCTCGCATGGTGGCGATAGACTTTATCTATGGGACATTGGCAGCGTTACCGCTCGGAGCGCTCTATTTCCTGGTGATTATCCCCAATACGCAACAAAGTATGTTCCTACTGTGCCTGAGCCTGGCGGTGCTGGGATTCTTTCTGGGGATTGAGGTACAGAAACGACGGCTGGGATCGATGGGGGCGCTGGCCAGCACTATTAATATCATTGTGCTGGATAACCCGATGACCTTTCACTTTAGCCAGTTCCTTGACAGTGCGTTGGGGCAAATTGTTGGCTGCGTGTTGGCGTTTATCGTCATTCTGCTGGTGCGTGATAACTCTCGTGACAGAACGGGCCGCGTGTTGCTCAACCAGTTTGTCTCGGCGGCGGTTTCAGCGATGACCACCAACGTAGTCCGTCGTAAAGAAAATCATCTTCCGGCACTTTATCAGCAGCTTTTTTTGCTGATGAACAAGTTTCCCGGCGATCTGGCTAAGTTTCGCCTGGCGCTGACGATGATCATCGCGCACCAGCGCCTGCGTGATGCGCCGGTACCGGTAAACGAGGATCTATCCGCATTCCATCGCCAGCTTCGTCGAACTGCCGATCACGTAATTTCAGCAGGAAATGACGACAAGCGCCGACGCTACTTTAGCCAGTTACTGGAGGAGCTTGATATCTACCAGGAAAAATTAATTATCTGGCAAGCACCACCGCAGGTTACCGAGCCAGTAAAACGACTCAGCGGGATGCTGCACAAATACCAGCATGCGCTGGTCAGTAATTAAGAGTTGAAAACCGACGCTAAAAGCGTCGGTTTTTTTATGGCTATACTTACCTGAAAATGCGAGAGACCCCTGAATATTGGCGGTCTGTAGAGTAGCTGGCGTCGGGATGGTGGTTATAGATGAACATCTATACATTTGATTTTGACGAGATAGAAGATCAGGGCGATTTCTATCGCGAGTTCACGCGCACGTTCGGTCTGGCGCGGGAAAAGGTGGTTGATTTGGATTCTCTGTGGGAGGTGGTGATCGGGGAAGTCTTGCCGCTGCCGCTGGAAATTGAATTTGTCCATTTGCCTGACAAACTACGCAGGCGATACGGCGCATTGATTTTACTGTTCGATGAAGCGGAAGAAGAGCTGGAAGGGCAGTTGCGTTTTAACGTTCGTCACTCAATGTAAGACATAAAAAAGCCCCCGGCAGGCGGGGGCAAGTCGTCGGACTTAGACGACGAGGGTTTATTTGTAGAGTTCTGCAGTAGCGTGCCAGTGAGCACCTTCACGGAGTTCGGTGACGCGATAGCTGCTGGCGCCTGCTTTTTCAGCTTTAGCGGCGATGGCCTGGCGCATGTCCATTGGTGAACTACCGATCTGAGAGACGGAGACGCTACCGATGGATTGCAGATTCTGTGCTTCTTGTGAGTTCACCTGAGTAACCGCGGCGCTTGCACCGAAGGAGAGAACAGAAAGAAGGCTTAAGGTTGCAATAGTAGTTTTGATTTTCATGATATTTACCTCGTCGAATTCTTTTATTGGGGTCTATGTTTCGTGACCCTCATCACAAAATCAAGTATACACTAATCACCCGATAAATTAATACCACGCTAATTGTTTCATTGGGTTTTGAGTATTAAGAAAATGATTTCTTATAACTCAATGGAATTAAAAAGAGCATTTTAAACAGCTTGTACAAATTAAATTTAATTAAATCATGCAGATACTTGATTTTGCAAAATGTGCGTTTTTAAGGCTGCATATTCACCATGTGAATGTATTTTGATGGTTAAACGCACCATTTGTTAAATCAATAGCAGTGGAAAAGAGAAGGAGGGGGATGAAAAGAGAGTGTTTTCCCCCGCCGCGAGGCGGCGGGGAGGCGGTATTACAGTTCTTGTTCGAACAGTTCCAGAATGGCTTCGTACAGATCTTTTACCGTAAAACCCTTAGCTGGGGTGGTGAAGATGGTATCGTCACCGGCAATCGTACCCAGGATACCTTCCGCTTTCCCCAATGAGTCCAGCAGACGTGCAATCAACTGAGCAGCGCCGGGGCTGGTATGAATAACCACAACCGCATCGTTATAGTCGATATCCAGCACCAGATTTTTCAGCGGACTGGAGGTCGTGGGTACGCCCAGCTCAGCCGGAAGGCAGTACACCATTTCCATTTTCGCATTGCGGGTACGCACGGCGCCAAATTTGGTCAGCATGCGTGAAACCTTGGACTGATTGATATTATCAAAGCCCTGATCCTGCAACGCGAGGACGATTTCGCCTTGAGAGCTGAACTTTTCTTCTTTAAGCAGCGCTTTAAACGCCTTTACTAATTCTTCTTGTTTTGCCGAGCTTCGCATAAGTCACCCGTAATATGGCGGTAGAAACAACATTATTGTGCATACAGATGAATTTTTATGCAAACAGTCTGCCTTGTTCAAGGCTGAAATAATGTTATGAAAGAGCGGAATTTTATCAAATTTCGTTATCAAGAAACATGCCTGTGTCACGGCTCGCAAATAAGGTTAAAAGTAAATTAAATGTTATCAAATTGATGTTGTTTTGAGAGGTGGGTAGGGTATATTGTCAGCACCTGTTGGAAAGTTGCTCTACTGTGTGGGTGGTTTTGAATTACGTAACTTAGGTTTTATTTTACGTAAGTTAAATGCATAAAAGCCAAATTTGCGTGACTACGCATTCTTGACGCGTGGTTGTTGTATTCATTGGATTTGTGAATTAAGGTCGCCGCCGCGGAGCAATAGACATTTTGCTTATCAATATAATAAGGAGTTTAGGATGAAAGTTGCAGTCCTCGGCGCTGCTGGTGGTATCGGTCAGGCGCTAGCATTACTGTTAAAAACCCAACTGCCTTCAGGTTCAGAACTCTCCCTGTACGACATCGCTCCAGTAACACCTGGTGTGGCCGTTGATTTGAGCCATATCCCTACTGCTGTGAAAATCAAAGGCTTCAGCGGCGAAGACGCTACCCCTGCACTGGAAGGTGCTGATGTGGTACTGATCTCTGCGGGCGTCGCACGTAAACCGGGTATGGATCGTTCCGACCTGTTCAACGTCAACGCCGGTATCGTGAAGAACCTGGTCCAGCAAGTTGCTAAAACCTGCCCGAAAGCGTGTATCGGTATCATCACCAACCCGGTGAATACTACCGTTGCTATCGCTGCAGAAGTGCTGAAAAAAGCAGGCGTATACGATAAGAACAAACTGTTTGGCGTGACCACGCTGGACATCATCCGCTCCAACACCTTTGTTGCGGAACTGAAAGGCAAACAACCTGGCGACGTTGAAGTTCCGGTTATTGGCGGCCACTCTGGCGTAACCATCCTGCCACTGCTGTCACAAATTCCTGGCGTAAGCTTCACCGAACAAGAAGCCGCTGACCTGACTAAACGTATCCAGAATGCGGGTACTGAAGTTGTGGAAGCCAAAGCTGGTGGCGGTTCTGCAACCCTGTCTATGGGTCAGGCTGCTGCACGTTTCGGCCTGTCCCTGGTTCGCGCATTGAGCGGCGAAAAAGGTGTGGTTGAATGTGCTTACGTTGAAGGCGACGGCCAGTATGCTCGTTTCTTCTCTCAGCCGCTGCTGCTGGGTAAAAACGGCGTAGAAGAGCGTCAGTCTATCGGCAAGCTGAGCGCGTTTGAACAAAGCTCGCTGGAAGGCATGTTGGATACGCTGAAAAAAGATATTACTCTGGGCGAAGAGTTCGTTAAGTAACGCGAAGAAAGGCCTGCGTGTATTTGTAGGCCTGATCAGCGTAGCGCCATCAGGCATTACGTACTAACTCTCTACGATATCGCCTAATAAAAACCGGAGCCAACATGAACTGCACCCAAAAAGTTGGACACCCAACGAAGTAAGGTGCAGTTTTTTATGAGCAAGTATTCTCTCAGCTTCAAGCTTGAGGTTGTGCAGCACTATCTTTCCGGGCTGGAAGGACAGGAGGCGACTGCAAAACGTTTTGGTATCGATCACAGTGCCGTTCGTAAATGGTCTGCTACCTGGAAGCTCCATGGCGAAGCCGGGCTTACAACCCGGCATTTCACCTATTCTCCTGCTTTTAAAGAGTCCGTTATCCTGCATATGCGTGAACACCAGCTGTCTGTTCGCGAAGTCTGTGCAAAATTCACTATCCCTGCCTTTTCCACTGTTAGTCAGTGGGAACGACTGTATGATGAAGGGGGATTAGAAGCCCTTACAGACAGTCGACGCAGGAAAAAAACGATGCCAGAACGCCCTGAGAATCACCCCGTCCCTCCTTTGCAGACCCCTCTTGCTCCGGATGAACGTGAGGAACTTGAACAACTGCGTGCTGAAGTGGCATATCTAAAAAAGCTGCAGGCCTTACTCAGGGAAAGAAGCACGTCAGGACGCGGGATAAAGCGCAGGTCGTGAATGAGTTAAGGCTGAAGTTCCCTCTTGCACGCTTATTAAAAGCTGCAGGGCTGGCAAGAAGCACGTTCTACTGGCAACTGGCCAACGGTAAAAAACCAGACAAATATGCCGATGATAAGCAGCATATTTTAACGCTGTTCCATAAACATAAAGGACGGTATGGATACAGGCGAATCACGCTGGCTGGCCGCCGGGAAGGAAGCTTACTGAACCATAAAACGGTTCAGAGGTTAATGAAGGTGTTAGATTTAACCTGTTGTATCAGAAGGAAGAAATATAACTCTTACAAAGGCCGGCATGGGAAAGTTGCGGGTAATGTACTGAACCGGCAGTTCAGTGTGGATAAACCCAACCAGAAGTGGGTAACAGATGTCACGGAATTTAAAATAAGCGGAGAAAAGCTGTATCTGTCCCCGGTTCTGGATCTGTATAACGGAGAAATAGTAGCGTATCAGATGGAGTCCCGTCCTCTTCTGTCGATGGTGGATAACATGCTGTCGAAGGCTATATCTGTACTGGGCAAAAACGAATACCCGCTGCTCCACTCAGATCAGGGCTGGCAATATCAGATGGCGCATTATCAGAACCGGCTAAAGGAGGCGGGTCTAAAACAGAGCATGTCAAGAAAGGGAAACTGTCATGACAATGCAGTGATGGAGAGCTTCTTCGGCACACTGAAATCTGAGTGTTTTTACCTCACGGAACACAAGAATATCAGCGAGTTGCGCATGGCTATCGATGACTACATCCACTATTACAACCATGAAAGAATAAAACAGAAACTGAAAGGCCTGAGTCCGGTAGAGTACCGAACCCAGGCCCAGATAACCGCTTAAAATAAACTGTCCAACATTATGGGGTCAGTTCA